>JASEGV010000001.1 GCA_030017895.1 Bacteroidota bacterium
ACACGACGATAAAATCTATAACACTAAACTTATATTTGAATTTTTGGAACTGCCCTTACCGGCAATGACCGTTCGTATATTAAGGGACAGAAATATACACTTTTATCCAATAGTGAAAATCTTACTTTGGACGGACGCAAGTCGTTGAAGAAGCTATTGAAAGTCAACAAGCGTATCAATACAGCGTACTTGCTTAAAGAAAGTTTTGGTCAATTATGGAGTTATCAGACAGAAGGATGGGCAAGACGTTTTTTCGATAACTGGAAGGATGCGTTAAAATGGCAGCGGCTAGAACCGTATGAAAAATTTGCCAAGATGATTGAACGACATTGGGAAGGTATTGCTGCATATAGCAGAACGGAAAACAAAGTCTCTTTAGGTTTTGTCGAGGGACTGAATAATAAAATTAGAGTAATACAAAGAAGGGCTTACGGTTTAAGAGATGAAGAGTATTTGCGTTTGAAAATTCTTACTTGCATGCTCAAGGAGATATAAAATGACCCACTCGAGTACGCGAAGACCCTAAAATTAAAACTTACTGTTTTGAGGAAATTACTAACTCAGCACATTTAAACCCGCTTTGAATTGCTCCCTCGATTGTTGCGGGTAAGCCGGTGTTCGTCCAATCGCCGGCTAAATAAAAATTCTTTATCGGCGTTGTGGGATTCGGCCGGATGCTCTCAACCTCGTTAGTGGCTGAATAAGTAGCTCGTTTTTCTTTTATGACAATCGCATTTGTGAGCTGTGCATTCCGACAATCAGGAAATACTTCCTTTAATTCTCCGACAGCCATTTTTACTAACTCATCTTTTGTTAATTTAATTTCATCTCTTGCTGCGCTGATAACCGCCGAGATATAATTTTCCGGCTTTGTGGTATCCTCACTTATCCTGCGTCTGTTAAAAATCCATTGCAGATTTCGATTTATCAATCCAACAAACTCAATGTCAATCACATTTTTATCGAACCACAAATTAATAGAAACTATCGGCGACGATTCAAATAAATTTAGCTCATTGAACATAATATGATTCAAATAATTTTTCGGAATTAGTTGAGCTACATTGTAATACGGCACCGAACTGATGATATATTTCGACTTTATCTTTTTAACAGCCTCTACCCCAACTGCTGCCCCATCTGAAACGATGATTGATTTTACTTTCGCATTCGTTATCACTTCCGATTTATTTTTCTTCAACAACTCAACAGCTTGTTCTACATATAGTTTTGTTTGTCCTACAGTTGGAATTAAAACATCGGCATCAATCTTTTTATCTAAAAATGTATTCCTCAAGGAACGTGCAAATAATAAAGCCGAAGCCCTGCTGGGTGTTTCGTTCATTACTGAAATTACAATCGGATTCCAAAAGCTTCGTTTGGCTTCATCGCTTTGGTTCAAACTATCGAGCCACGAATCGACAGATAACTGAGAAAGTTTTCTCTCAAACTTCTCGTTCCATCGCTTTAATTCTAACCCAACCCTTAACAATTTATTCCTTTCGCGGAATGAGAGTATTTTGTAATTCAACATCGCGGCAGTAATATCGAACGGCTTGGGGAGATTTGATATCTCGAAAATATGCAAACCTTTTTGCTGATGGTGAAAATATAAGCGGGGTTTACTTTGTCGCTTCAGGAAATGCTTCGTCCCGATTAATTCCAAATATTTTAATGTTTTGTGATAAGCACCTACAAGTATATGCTGTCCGTTATCTACTTCATCTCCAGTTTTGGAGTCAGTAAACGAGTAAGTCCGCCCGCCTAATATGGATTTCTGTTCAAGTAAAACGACTTTAGCACCGGATAGCGAAAGTTTTATTGCAGCAGCCAAACCGCTTAATCCCCCTCCGATTACGATTACATCGGCTGTCATACAGTTTTCAGCAGGCGAAGTTTAACCCAATATTTGATGGCGATCATAAGTTGTAAATACCGGGGCAACTTTAAACTCTTTTTGTAAACATTATAACGATTTGCTTTGATTCGAAGAAGAGTATGATAATAAATCCGTTCCATAATTTTGGGTGCGAATAAAAATCGTTTATCTTCTTGTTTCAACGAGTTCTGTGCTGCGCTATAAAACTCTTCAGCGCGTTTTGTTTCAAACTCCATTAGGTTGATAAAGTTCGAATTGTAATCGTTATTTAAAATATTTTCTTCAGTGTATCCGAAACGTTTTAAGTCCTCTTGTGGAATATAAATCCGGTTTATCTTTGCATCGGCTTTAATATCGCGAAGAATGTTTGTAAGCTGTAAAGCGATTCCCAAATTTTCAGCATACTTTTCCACCCGCTCGTTAGTAGGTCCGAATATTTTTATACTCATCAAACCAACAGTCGAGGCTACTAAATAACAGTATTTTTTTAATTGCCCAAAATTCTCAATACGTGTTTGGGTTAAATCCATTTCAACACCTTGAATAAGTTCATAAAAATGTTGAGTAGGTATATTAAACTTTTTTGTAACTTCAGCGAGTTGATTAAGGATAGCGAACCGGGATTCGCCTCTTAACGCTTTACCGAGTTCGATTCGCCACTTGCGTAAAAATATTGTTTTTTTATCTCTATCCGCTTCGCTATCAACTATATCATCGGTAGTGCGGCAAAAAGCATAAACAGTATTGAGTGCGTTACGTTGGTCTTTAGGAAGAAACGAAAAAGAATATAAGAAACTCGATTGGCTCCCTCGTGTAATAATCGCCGTTAAGTCAGATCCCACAAACTCCTCCTCCTGTATTTTGATATATCGTTATAAAACAATCCTCTTAAAAATATCACCACTTTATTTAATGAACTTAATTTAACATGCTTTGAAAACATGTTATATTTTCTTTTTTCTATTTTATTGAGTATCGATATTCCACCGAACCAAACTAATTTCAATTCTAATTGTAAATCTTTATCAACTAGAAGCGGGAGTTGCGCCCCTTCGTAAAAAAGTGATCGTGTTCTTTCGATTTGGTGTTTCATTAATTTTTTATACGCATCGTTATAAATGTGTTTTGTCAGTTCGTTCGTACTATATCCGAAACTGTGAATCTCGTCTTCTGGAATATAAATCCTATTTTTTTGTAAATCAACCTTTACATCCTGATAAAAATTTGTTAGTTGTAGAGCGGTGCATATTTTATCCGACAGCTTAAAATAATCTTCATCTTTATAACCAAAAATCATCAATACTAACCTTCCCACCGGATTAGCTGAATATTTGCAATAATCCAACAGTTCATTAAAATTCTTGTAACTATTTTTTTGAACATCCTGCTTGAAAGCTTTCAACAAATCGGATAACGGTTCAATTGGGATTGATAATTTAGAAACAGTTTCGTGCAGTGCAATAAAAATCGGATGTTCTGCTTTGCCTTGGTAGCATTCTTTTAATTGAAGCTCCCACTCATCTAATTTTTGCAATCGTGTATGCGAATCGAGTGAATCCTCATCGGCGAAATCGTCGGCAGTGCGAGCAAAAGCATAGATACTTTGTATGTATGGTCTTTTTTCGGCTGGTAGAAAAAGTGAAGCAACAGGGAAGTTCTCGTAATGCTTTAGAGTAACATCAGCGACATAAGCGAACGCTTCGTCGGCTGAATAACTGGTTTTGATTCTATTTTTTGTCATAATGTATGTCAAACATAAGAAACTTAATGAAGAAAGGCAATTCCGAATCCTTGCATTTTTAATGGAATATTTCTATATTTTGAGCGTAAAAATGGCGGGATAGCTCAGCTGGTTAGAGCGTCGGAATCATAATCCGTAGGTCGTGGGTTCGAATCCCTCTCCCGCTACTGATTCATAAATTGCCTTTCAGTCGCTTTGAATTTCAGAAGGAGGCTGAGAGGGTTTTTTTTAAACATAGTCTTGAATCTTTTAAAATCATGCAATCAAATAGTCCATTCATAGAATCGATGAACCAATTCATCCTCGCAAATCAATTAATGCGGCAGGGAGAAAAGATTATCCTGGCTGTAAGCGGTGGTATCGATTCAACAGTTCTTTTAGATACTCTCTACAAACTAAAAGACAGGTGGAAATTATCATTAGCTCTGATACATCTCAACCATCAATTGCGAGGGAGAGAATCGGATGAGGATGAAGATTTTGTTCGCCAGATAGGCAAGAATTATGGAATCGACTGTTACATCGAGAGGGTAAATACTACATTGGTTGCTGAAAGTAAGAAGCTCTCGCTTCAAGAGGCTGCCCGCAATTTACGATATAATTTTTTTTCTAAGGTTCGCGCTTCAAGCGGTTTTTCAAAAATCGCTGTTGGGCATAACGCCGACGACAATGCAGAAACGATGTTGATTAATATTTTCCGAGGCGCTGGTGTTCATGGATTAACCGGTATTCCGGTTTCACGCGCAGATAACGGTGTAATACGTCCACTGCTCTTCGCATCTCGATTGGATATTGAAACTTACGCTTTAGAAAACCGAATTCCTTACCGCGTCGATTCTTCAAATTTAAAAACCGATTATTTGAGAAATTTTATCCGGCTCAAGCTGCTACCGACGATACGCGAAAATATTAATCCGAACATTTCAGCTACTTTAGGAAGAACGGGAATTCTATTTTCGGAGCTTGAAGATTTTTTAACTGAAGAAGTGCGCCGCCAACTCCCCGAAATTATTAGTCAGAAGTTGGAAGATGAAGAAATTGTTATTGACTTGGATAAACTCCACAGCAAACCCGAGTTCATTCAAGAACATTTCTTGAATAAAATTGCAAAAGATTTTACTCAAGGTGAAATAAGTTTTACTACAGTTCGTGCGATACATAAAACAACAAAATCGGAAACCGGGACAGCTTGTTCAATAAAATCGGATATTGTTTTCTACAAAGATAGAAACAGAGGCGTTTTCAAACATATAAGACAACCTAAACCGTTCAGACATGAAATTCAGATAAACAACAGCTATGATTTAGATAAATATTACTTTTCATCAGAGTTTGTTGATGAAGCAATATTCGATACAAATTCTGCTATCGAATTTATTGATGCCGATTTATCCGGAGAAAAATTGATTTTGAGGAATTGGCGCGATGGCGATTGGTTTCTTCCTTTTGGAATGCAGGGAAAGAAAAAAATAAGCGATTTTTTTATCGACGAAAAAATTCCGATATTTAACAAGAATTCAATTCCAATCCTCGAATCTGATGGCGAGATTGTATGGGTCTGTGGTTTGCGATTAGATGATAGATTTAAAATAACAGATTCATCAAAGAGAATATTAAAACTTACATTCAATATTAAAAACTAACCAAATATGAAAAAAGAATTTACAATCAACAACGACCGGTTTAAGTTGTTTATTTCGGAAGCAAGACTGAAGAAGAGAATATCGCAGCTCGCTAAGAAAATAAGTAAAGACTATAAAGGCAGCATTCCAATTTTTATAGGTGTTTTAAATGGGTCGTTTATCTTCTTCTCCGACTTGGTCCGCCAGCTTAGCATTGATTGTGAAGTCGATTTTCTGAAACTATCCAGCTACGGTGATGCTAAGATAAGTTCAGGGAATATAAAAATGTTAAAGGAATTGAACTGTCAGATTGAAGGCAGAGATATAATTATCGTCGAGGATATTGTAGATTCCGGTTTATCTATCGACTTTATTAAAAATTTAATTCATAAACAAAACCCAAAGACACTGAAAGTCGTAACGCTGTTGCTAAAAAAGGATGTTGCAAGAATAAATTTTTCAATCGATTATGTAGGCTTTAAAATACCTACATACTTCGTGGTTGGTTACGGACTCGATTATGCACAACGGATCAGACACTTACGAGCAATCTATAAATTAGCAGAAAACAAATAATATGGAATACAAAAATCCAAAAAAACAAAATAAATTAAAACCCGGTAAAAATCCTAAAAGTGGAGATGATTTTAATTGGGATAAATTAGGCCGCGTGATGCTAACTTGGTTAGGGATACTTGTAACTATCTTCTTCATCATGGCTATCGCCAAAACCACAGGAACCAAAGAATTCGAGCTCGCTTATCCCGATTATTTAGAACTTTTAAGGCAGAGGGAAATTAAAGAAGCATCCCTTAATAAATCGGATTATGGCCATTATACCTTGCACGGTGTCCTTAAAAGGGAGAGGTCTCTAAAACTCGCAGATGGTAAACACGCATTGGTACTAAATTTCTGGACTAATCTTCCTTATCTTGAAAAAGAAACGATCGATTCATTGAATGCTTCCGGTATCGCGTATAAGATAGAGCGGGACGATAGTACATGGACGAATGCTTTGATAACCATACTACCTTGGATTCTGATATTGGGTGTTTGGTTATTTTTTATGAAGCGAATGCAAGGAGGAGGAGGAACGAAAGGTATTTTTTCGTTCGGTAAAAGTAAAGCTAAGATGCTAACGAGCGAACAGCAACGCTTCACATTTCAAGATGTAGCCGGTGCTGACGAAGCTAAAGTTGAACTGCAGGAAGTAATTGAATTTTTAAAAGAACCTGCCAAGTTTCAAAAGTTAGGAGGTAAAATTCCGCGAGGTGTTTTACTGCTTGGACCTCCAGGCACGGGAAAAACTTTATTAGCACGCGCAGTTGCCGGCGAAGCTGGTGTTCCGTTCTTTACAATTTCAGGTGCCGATTTCGTGGAAATGTTCGTAGGTGTAGGCGCAAGCCGAGTGCGAGATTTGTTTGAAACGGGCAAAAAAAGCGCACCTTGTATAATATTTATAGATGAAATTGATGCGGTCGGGCGTCATCGCGGAGCCGGATTAGGTGGTGGACACGACGAACGCGAACAAACATTAAATGCTCTACTCGTCGAGATGGATGGGTTCGAGCAAAACAGCGGTGTTATTATTATAGCTGCTACTAACAGACCCGATGTTCTTGATCCTGCTTTGATGCGACCCGGACGATTCGATCGATTAGTTGTAGTTGATCGACCTGACGTGAAGGGACGTGAAGGAATTTTAAAAGTCCATACACGAAAAATTCCCTTAGCCGAAGATGTTCACCTCGATGTGCTGGCGAAAGGAACGCCCGGACTTGCAGGTGCAGAGTTAGCAAATCTTGTTAACGAAGCTGCATTATTAGCTGCCCGGCAAAATTCACAATCTGTTACCATGCGTCACTTCGAAGAAGCAAAAGATAAAGTGATGATGGGAACTGAACGTAAAAGCATGATAATCAGCGATACTGAGAAAAAAATAACTGCTTACCACGAGTCAGGACACGTGTTGGTTGCGAAGATGATACCCGAAGCCGACCCTGTGCATAAAGTAACAATAATTCCACGTGGAAGAGCTTTAGGTTTAACTACATATCTTCCTATAGATGAAAAACATACATATTCCAAAGATTATTTGATGGCTATGATTACTTATGCACTTGGTGGACGAGCAGCAGAAAAAATTGTATTCGATAAATTAACTACCGGGGCTGGCAATGACATCGAACGAGCTACTGCTCTCAGTCGAAAGATGGTATGCGAATGGGGTATGAGCGACGTGTTAGGACCTCTGAATTATGGACAGAAAGAAGAAGAAATATTTCTCGGACGTGAAATGACGAGGTCGAGAAATTATTCTGAAGCCACGGCAGTAGCAATTGATCAAGAAATTAAAAAAATAGTTGATACTTGTATGCAACGCTCTGATGAACTCATCAATGCGAATATTGATAAGCTACACGTAATAGCAGCAGCTTTGCTTGAGCGCGAAATTTTAGACGGGAATGAAATCGATATTTTGATTCGTGGTGATTTTTTGCCCCCTGTCGAAAACAACCACACTGCAGAAAAAACTCAGGATGCAACTCCGCCACAAAATGCTGAGTCCGTCGATAAAAAATAGATGTTCGAAAATATTCAAAATATCGAAAAGAATTATAAGATAGAATTTATACGGAAAAGCATTCATTTTTGCTCTCTTTCGATCCCTGTTGTTTATTTTTTCATAGATAAAATAACAACGCTGAACATATTGATTCCAATTACAGCATTGTTTGTGGTATTCGATTTAGCGAGATATTATTACCAGCCGGCTGCAAAACTGTTTTATAAATTTTTCGGCTGGCTGCTCCGCGATTACGAAATAGACAATAAACGAAAACGACTTAATGGCGCTTCGAATATTTTAATTTCTGCAATAATTTGTGTAATTATTTTCCCGAAAATTATTACCGTTACTGCTTTCTCGGTTTTAATAATTTCTGATTCTTTAGCCGCCTTAATCGGAAGACGGTTCGGGAAGCGAAAGTTTTTCAAGAAAAGTCTTGAAGGAAGTTTGGCTTTTATCGGCGGTGGTTTAATTGTAATTTTCTTAACACCAAAAGTCGATTATTTTTACGCTGAATATTTAATAGCAGCATTTGCAGTAATAGTTGCAGCTTTTTTTGAAGCAGCTTCCACAGTTCTCGATGATAACTTCACAGTTCCAATAAGCATCGGCTTTGTAATGTGGCTGCTCTATTTACTATTCTTACCAACATTAAACCTCTATATAATTGGATAATCTATGAAAGTATATTTATCGGGCGGTATGGAATACGCCGACGGCGAAGGATTTCAGTGGAGGCAAGAACTCCAAACCTGGATTGAACAAAACCTCGAGCACGAATGTTTTAATCCCAATCATGAAAGTAATATTTTTTTCGAGAAGCACTATCCTTCAGTAAATTTCCGGGAATTAAAAATACAAGATATCGACCTATACAAAACTATAGCTACAAAATTAGTTGAAATCGACAGCGATGAAATTGCCAAGAACACAGATTATTTAATCTGCTATTGGGATAACGGAGCCGCAAAAGGTGCGGGAACGAAAGGCGAATTAACGATGGCGAAGTTTTTTGGGAAACCTGTTTATTTAGTTACTAGTTTTCCCTTGTCAGACATTCCGGGCTGGGTTTTAGGCTGCACTACAAAATTTTTTAAAAGTTTTGATGAATTGAGAACCTACCTCTCGAAAATGTATATTACTAAATAACCACAAATATTTTTAGAACCTTTGAAGCATTAAAAAAATATGATGCACAATTTTACTGTTAAGGACCACGCAACACCGTGAACGATGATGCTGACCGAACAAAGCATCGTTTACGATGCAAACTATGCCGAGACCGATTCATCGGTCTTTTTTTATCAGCGTGAGGCTGTCTAAAAAGTCTTTGTGTGCCTAAGTGTTCTTAGTACCTTAGTGTTGATGCTCTTATTTTTGAATCATAATCAAAGGATTCTTACCACTAAGTCACCGAGTTCACTAAGAAACACTAAGAAATATTTACTTTTTAGACAGCCTCATGCGAGATTTTCGCGAACTTTTGGAAAGCCCGCTCGACTAACCAGCCCTACATCTATCTGGCGAGGGGACGAGCTTGTAAAATTTCCGATTTATACAAACCTAAGCTCGGTCATAAATCTGAATTTAGTCTCAATTTTCAAGAGCTTCAGCAACCAACTCGGCAATATCTTTTACAGATACTTTATCGGACGCTTCCTTATCTTTCACTCCGTCGGTAAGCATTGTTAAGCAGAAGGGACAAGCTGTGCCGATAATATCCGGGTTGAGTGCGAGTGCTTCTTCAGTCCGTTCGAGATATACCCGTTTCCCGATATTTTCTTCCATGAACATTCTTGATCCTCCGGCTCCGCAGCAAAATCCTTTGTCCTTTGATCTTTTCATCTCAAGGCATCTATCCCCTGTTATATTTTCTATTACTCCGCGTGGTGAATCGTACACATCATTATACCTGCCTAAGTAACACGAATCGTGGTAAGTTATTTTCTGAGAACCATTTGCCGAAACGCGAATTTTCTCATTTTTTATCAAATTTAAAATAAAATCGGTGTGGTGGACAACTTCGTAGTTACCGCCAAACTGAGGATACTCGTTCTTAAGTGCATTAAGACAGTGCGGACAGGCAGTTACAATTTTACGGATGTTATATTTATTCAGCGTAGTTACATTCTCGTTGATGAGCATTTGGGCAAGATATTCGTTCCCCGCTCTGCGTGCTGAGTCGCCGGTACATTTTTCTTCATTTCCTAGAATTGCAAATTTTACATCAGCTTTTTGTAATATTTTTACAATTGCTCGTGTAACGCTTTTAGCTCGCTCATCGAATGAACCAGCACAACCAACCCAGAACAAAATTTCAGCATCTTGAGTTTGCGAAAATACAGGAACATCCAAACCTTCAGCCCAATCAGCTCTTGAAGCAGAACTGAATGCCCAAGGAGTATAGTTGCGTTCTAAATTTTGAAATGTAACTTGCAATTCTTTTGGAAAACGTGACTCGTTCAAAACCAAATACCGCCTCATCTCAATAATCGAATCGACATGCTCTATCATCACGGGACATTCTTCCATACAAGCCATACAGGTTGTGCATGCCCATAATTCATCTTCACTTATATAATCATCCACCAATTGGTTTTTGGGAGAACTTGTTAGATTACTTTGTAGCTCTGTTATCTTTTCAGTTCGATTGTTTTTAGCCCATATCGGACCTTTTTCAATAAGGCGATGCCGCATATCTTCGAATATCTTACGTGGCGATAACGGTTTCCCTGTGAGGTTGGCAGGACAGACTGCAACACATCTGCCGCATTCAGTACAAGTGTAACTATCTAACAATTGTTTCCATGTAAAATCTTCAACATCCGATGCACCAAATTTTGTTAATGTTTCGTCGCTTAAATTTATTGTTTTAAGTGCTCCCTTTGGTGTCAACTTAGAAAAATAAACGTTCGGTATCGAGGTTAAAACATGTAAGTGTTTGGAATAAGGAAGATAATTTAGGAATACAAGAACCAAGCCGACATGTATCCACCAAAAGATATGATAAAATATTGTTTGTGTTTCAATACCAAATAAAGAAAAAAGAGGTAACAAGTTAGCTGAAACAAAATTAGCAGATGAAACTGATTGGTGCATCAGCATTTTTGTTGCACTTTGTCCGTACATCGAAAGCATAATAAACAGAATCATTGTTAAAATGAAGTAAGCTTCTGCCGATGAATGATTTTCGAAACGTTTTGGTTTCAAAATAATTCGTCGAATGAAAGCGTATAAGATGGATACAACGACCAAAAGAGCAAATAATTCCTGTAATAAAATTAGGGGAGGATGAATTGTGCCTAAAAACGAGAACGAAAATCCAGAATAAAACCCTTCGCCAATAGATTCGATAATTGCGCTGAACAAAACTACAAAACCCCAGAAAATAAAAAAGTGCATCAAACCCGCTAATGGTTCACGAAGTAGTTTGGTTTGACCGAAGGCAACTACGAATACTCGCATGAGTCGTTGAAATGGTTTGTCAGTTCGATACTCTTCACGACCTAATTTTAAATACGAAAATAATCTTCTCACATTATAAAAGAAAAAAGAAATCGAAATAATAAAAACAAAAATGAAAACAATACTGTTAGTCATATATTTTCTCTATTGTTTATTTGGAATAAGCATATCGGTCTCGAAGACAGTAACCGCATAACCACCGATTTTTATAGATTGGACTTTATTATTCTCTACTGACAAAGTAACATTTATTCTCCCTTTTCTGCCGAGAACATCCCCCTGCTCAGCTATATAGGTAGCCACACCATCGACGGGTGCTAACAGATTATTTTCAAAAAGATAAACTGCTAATGGTCCGTGTGCCGAACCGGTTACCGGGTCTTCCTGTATTCCTTCGTTTGGGGCAAAAAACCGTAAATGTACCAACGATTCCCTATCAATCGTTTCTTGCGTAAATACACAGATTCCCTGCAAATTTCGTTGATTTAAGAAATTAGTTACAGCAAAATAATTTGGCTTTATGCTGTATAATACATGCAACCTTCTTATCGGCACGATAAGATACTCGGCTCGGAGAATTAATATTTTAGGATCTACATCACTAATGTTAAGGTTTAATATTCTAATAATATCTAATTTTTGGGACTGATAGCGCTCGAATTTAGTTGGAACAATTAAACCTAAATTGATACCAATTTTTTCTTCTGATTTAATAACTTCGACGGGAAGAATTCCTGATTTTGTTTCAAGTTTGAAATTATAATTTCCGTGCTTTTCCATCCCGTACAAACCATCTTCAGCAAGCGAATGAAAAGCCGCAATCGTTGCATGTCCGCATAGGGATACTTCATTAAGGGGAGTAAACCAGCGTAGCTGTAAATCGGCTCCCTGGACGGTCGGAGGCAAAACAAATGCTGTCTCCGATAAATTCATTTCGCGCGCTATTTTTTGCATTTGATTTGAATCGAGTTTATTTGCATCGTTCACTACGCCAGCTGGGTTTCCTTCAAAAGGAGTTGTTGTGAATGCATCAATTTGTTTTATTTTTATACGATTTAACATTAATTATTTATACTCCTAATATTTTGCAAATTATTTTTCGTTCGCGGGGACGATTATCGAAGTCGATTAACACCACTTGCTGCCATACTCCTAAATGAGTCGCCCCATTTTCTATCGGGATTGTTAACGATGTTCCGAGCAGTGTCGACCGTACATGAGCGTATCCATTTCCGTCATGCCAAGTATAGTCGTGATGGTATCGGTGTTTCATCGGGGCGATTCTTTCGAAAGTTTCGGGTAAATCTTTTAGCAAACCGGGCTCATATTCCATTGTACTTAAACCGGCTGTCGAGCCAACTACAAATATATTAACTATCCCATCGCCGATACCGGATTTAGTAACAACAGAATTTATCTTTTCTGAAATGTTGATAATTTCAGAATTTCCTTTTGTCGGTATTTCGATATGTTCAGTTATTACTCTCATATAACTTTACCGCTTTTAATATTGTTTTGTCTTTTATGTAATACAGAAAATTTCCTTTCCAAAAATATTTTGGAATAACCGGCATATTCGCCGACGATATTATTTTATCTGTATAGAAAATTTTATTTTTATTACTTAGAACACAAATGTACTCATCATAGGTTGGTGCCGCGATATCGTCGTTGACCTTTCTGCTATATCCTATTACATTTACATCATTCGCCACGTTTGTGAGTACTTCTACCGGATCTACGATATCGCTTGCATTGTTTTGTTTTTTGATAAATCTATGGACAGTTTCGTTTGGCAACTCGTTTATCGAATGTTCAGCTGGTGTTTGATAATAGAGCTGTTCATTAATTTTCAATTCTTTTAATCTATTTTTGAATCCATCTTCGCTTACCTCACAGAGGGTTTCGCCGGTTAATAGGTTAAGTTTCAGTTTTTGTGTAGCAGCAAAACTGTTTCTTGATGCGATTAAATAATTGTTGTCGGATGAAACAAAAATCAATTCGTTGTTGCTCCATAATATTTTGCCGGTATTGATATCAACTACTATAATTTTTTTGTGAGCAGGTAAATCGGGTCTTTCATACTCATGTAAAATCACAACATCACCGAAAACCCCCTCGATACCAACCCACCAGGTTTGCGATAACTGAATATCAGCCCATCTCGATTTTCCGGTTACAGCATCGATACAATAAAAAGAAACTACCTTCTCGGTAACGTTCCTGACTTCAGTGATAATGCAGTTTTGATGATTGGGAAATAGACGCCAAATTGGGTGTAAAAAATTGATTTCCCACACGACATTGGTTATATTTTTTTTAAAGAGCAAAAGTTACCATATCATAATTCGTTAAAAATATGGTATAAGATAACAATCTCGACTTACATTATCAAGTATAATCTGTAATAAATGGTTTTATCAGAGTGAATGCACGCCCCCTGTGGCTTATTGAGTTCTTAATCTCTTGTGATAATTCAGCAAAAGTTTGCCGATAACCATCGGGTATAAAAAGTGGGTCATACCCAAAACCTCCACTGCCTCGTAATTCATTGATTATCCTGCCTGTGCAAAATCCTTCGACGATGTGTTCGGTTTCAAAAGTTTTAAATACAACGACACACCGGAAACGAGCTTTTCTTTTATCATCATAATAATATTTCAACAACTTTAAAAGTTTTTGATTATTCTTATTATAGTCCTTCGGTTCACCGGCAAAACGTGCTGAGTAAACCCCCGGTTGCATATTTAGTGAATAGACTTCCAATCCGGAATCATCACTCAGAATAGGCAATTGTAGAATACTAAAAACCTCGCGTGCTTTTTTCAGCGCATTTTCTTCAAATGTCTTCCCATCTTCTATAATTTCAGGAATCTCCGGATAATCTTTTAAACTTTTAATTTCAAGATAAAGGTCGGATAAAATCTCTTTAATCTCACGAACTTTGCCCTCGTTATTACTTGCAATAACTAACGATTTCATAAACTTAGAGCAATTTATCCAGGGCATCGTTAATCGTCTCTACACCGATGATCTCGAGGTTAGAGTTTTTATAAAAATTTTTCAAATTATTTTTTGGAATGATAATTTTATTGAATCCTAATTTATCAGCTTCTTGGATTCTTCGTTCGGGTTGGCTGACAGTTCGTATCTCACCACCTAATCCGACTTCTCCGACGGCTATCGTTTTTGAATCAACTGGCATATCACGTAAACTCGAAACAATCGAAGCAGCGATACCAAGGTCAACCGCAGGTTCATCAGTTCGCAAACCACCTGCGATATTCACAAAAACATCATGATTCGAAAGTTGAACACCTACCCGTTTTTCGAGCACAGCCAATAGCAATCCTAACCTCCGGTAATCGATGCCTGTTGTATTCCGCTGAGGCATTCCATAATTCGTTGGCGAAACAAGAGCTTGCACTTCGATCAACAGAGGACGCGTTCCTTCGATACTTGCGACAACCGTTGAACCGGAAGCACCAAATATCCTCTCTGATAAAAATACTTCTGATGGATTTTTTACTTCACACAATCCGGTATCGTGCATTTCAAAAATTCCTATTTCATTCGTTGAACCAAACCGGTTTTTGATACACCTCAAAATTCTATATGCGTGATGCCGCTCCCCTTCGAATTGGAGAACAGTATCCACCATGTGTTCTATTACTTTTGGTCCGGCAATTATTCCTTCCTTCGTAACGTGCCCGATTAAAAATATAGCGATATTATTTTCCTTCGCCATACGTTGCAACAATGCCGTGCATTCACGGACTTGTCCAACACTTCCGGGAGAACTTTCTAACTCGCTTCGGTACATCGTTTGAATCGAGTCAACAACGAGGATATCAGGTTTTTGGTGTGTTACAACATTCACAACTTTTTCGAGGTCGGTTTCAGCCATCGGGAAAATAGAATCAGCCGATTCCACTTTGAGACGTTCAGATCGAAGTTTTAACTGTTGCAGCGATTCTTCACCTGTTACATAAAGAATAATTTTATCGCCGATACTATCAGCAATCTGCAACATCAGTGTTGATTTTCCGATCCCCGGATCACCACCTATTAAAGTTACCGATCCGTGCACAATACCGCCGCCTAACACCCTGTTGAACTCATTCAATGCGGTTATAATTCGTGGTTCTTCTGCAGTTTCAACACCGGAAAGAGGTATAACATCAAATTTTTCTTTCTTTGAACTTTTAATACCTCTTGAGGTCTTGAATATCTCTTCAACAAAAGTATTCCATTCCTCGCAATTCGGGCATTTTCCAATCCAACGTGGCGACTCGTACCCACACGATTGGCAAACATATTTCAGATGTGTTTTCGACATTTTTATTTACCTGTTCTGATATCTCTTCCCCAAAGTAATTTTGTACGCAGTAGTTCGAAATATGAATGTTCTTTCCTCTTTATCAACTTTACCTGATAACTGGCTCTGCGAATGATAAACTCGACGGGCGTTTTGAAAAAAGCTTCCTCCTGCCCATCAGCTGAAAGATGGATTGGAACATCGGTTTTTACTATCACTTTTATAATACTATTATCCGGTACAACAACCGGTCGTGCAGTCAATGTATGTGCAGCAATAGGAGTAATTACGAAAACATCAGTGCCGGGAGTTACAACCGGACCTCCTGCTGCAAGGGAGTAAGCTGTGGAACCGGTTGGTGTTGTGATTATCAATCCATCAGCAGAGTATCGAACTAAAAATTGTCCATTCACATAAGTTTCCAACTCGATAACCCGCTTATAATTTCCTCTATCAATCACAATATCATTCAACCCAAAATATTTTTTCTTCTTTACGTTGGAAGATGCTTCTAATACTATACGGTTTTCAATCAGATAATTATGATCGATAATTGACTGTATACTTTTTTTCATTTCGGTTATTGTAACATCGGCAAGAAAACCAAGTTTTCCTAAATTAATTCCGAGAATCGGGGTTTGCTGTTTGCCGACAATCCGTGCCGCAGCGAGCATAGTTCCGTCGCCACCAAATGCAATCAATACATCGCAATTAGCCGGTAGCGCTTTGGATGATGCAATATTACTTTCTTTAAAATTATAACGTTTGAGCTTACCAAGTAATGCGACTACATCATCACTCACGACAAAATCGATTTTTTTTTCACGAAAATATGAAATCAAATCGATAACAACTTCAGATAAAGTTGGTTTATGAATATTACCGATAATTCCAAATTTCATAGTTGATCCTTTATTTTATCAGTTGACTTATTGTACTTTAGCGACTTCGTCCACATAATTTAATTTTAATTCTTTTAATACTTCAACAAACATCCGGCTCTCGTTTTCTGTAAGATTATTTTTCATTTTTTGGAATAACATATCTAAAATATCAATCGATGTTTGTGCCATTTCCAGGTTTTTTTCTACTTTATCAGTTATAGGATTTTTCAATTTTCTCATCTGCTGAAGGGCTGCTGTTTGAAACATTAGAACTACGTGTGTTAACAATATTTCGTTTTTTTCAGGTTGACTCATAATAAATCCTTTTTATTGGTTTTCGATAATTTGATTTCCCATAATTTTGCATATTTCGTAAAAACGTAAGCTGACGAGAGAACGGACAAAACGAAACCGTGTAAGCCATCTAAAAAGCCCCGTTTTAAAATAAACATTTTGAAGAAAGTATAAATAGGTTTAATAAATAAATACCAAATTCGAAAGGGTGTTCCCTTTTCTTCTAAATCGTCAGCAGCAAGCGAGGTATATTTATTAAACTTGTTAAAATAATGTAACAGATTATCGTCCGTAAAATGAAGCAGGGGGTTGTTTAAAGTTCCGGTTTCACCAACAAGTTCAAATCTTTCGTGAACCCGTGAGTTGCTGAAAGTACCGGAATCTTTCCGAAAAAGCCGTATTACATACCCCGGATACCAGCCACTATGTTTTATCCATTTGCCTAAAAAATATGCTTGCCGGGCAACTTTATATCCTGTGTATCGTTTGCTGCTATCATTAATTACCGATATGATTTCATTTTTAAGTTCCGGTGTAACCCGCTCATCCGCATCTATTGATAATATCCAATTGTTCGAGGCATTCTGTACAGCAAAATTTTTTGCTTCTGAGTAGCCTTCCCACTTTCGCACAAATATTTTGGACGTGTATTGTTTCGCTAATTCGATAGTTCTATCTGTGCTAAACGAATCGACCATTATAATTTCATCAGCCCATGAAACAGATTTTAAGCAATCCTCGATATTTCTTTCTTCATTGAACGATATTACGCACACTGATATTTTTGATTTATTATCCATTCGATAACCTATACTTGCTGACCAATGCCAAAACGGAGAGTAAAAATATATACAGCAACGAGATAACAGGATTCGATAGAAAACCGCCAGCAATAGTCGATACATAAAAAGCAACCATTGCCAATAATATACCCCATGTGATATTTTTCAGATTATTATTTATATGTTTGGCTTTTAGGATTTTTATAATCGAAGAAAATATAACAACTGCAAGGTAAATAAAAATTATTAAACCTACAACTCCGCATTCCATATACATCTGCAAAAAATCGTTGTGCCAATTACTGATTCCTTTATCAATTAATTCATTTTTGAAGGGAAATATTAATGTAAAAGTATCAAGCCCGAAACCGAAGAATATTCTCTCATCCCAAATCTTAATAGCTCCTTGCCATAGTGTTACTCGTTCACTTGTGTGCGATAATGGATTCAGAAGTGTGGATGCTCGCTGCAAAACGCTCGGAAATATTATCAGCATTAATCCAGCCGCAGAAATAGCCGCTATTAATATACGGCGGTTTTTGAAAATACCATATACCAAAATAAGAACCACCGCCGCCAGCCAATGTATGCGGTTAAAAGTAAACATCAGAGCAATTATTGCTAACGTAATTGAGATAATAAAAAACCAATACCTCTGAAATATTTCCTTCTGTTGGTTTAAAGCTAACATTATTCCGATCAGTACCGCCAGATACATCCCAAAAGTATAATAACCTGACGTTGTTGACGAAGCACGACTTTCAAGACCATAACCGTATTTTGCTATTCCTATAATTGAAGCTGCCACTCCAGCAACCACAAACACTTTTATCATTATGTGATTTTTTAAATCATCTTTGATGTTGATGTTGTTTGTGAAGAAAAAGAATAAGAAATAAAAAATTATTTCTGTCCACAGGGCCGGTGTACTCACTTCGTGGTTTATCGAAAACAGTATTCCCGATAACCTCGAAGCGATGAAGAGTAAGACTGGAATATCGAGCGGTGTTGTTTCGATTTTATAATTTTTATTTTTTACAAGTTTGATTAACCATAAAACAATTAGCAGCAAAGAAACAATTTGTAGGATTGCAATCGACAAGATTAATGAGGCAAGAAATAATAATATTCCCCACAAAATTATTTTATCTAAAGATAAATTTAATTCTTGCGTTAGCATTTATTTTCTAACCCGTTTAAACATACAGGAGAATTTCTCTGTTTTGTATCGTTATAAATTTTCCAATTATCCGTTAATTCCATCGTTTTTTGATGGTATAAGTGATATATAATTGCATAATTCCGTACAGATTTAAATTTAACTCCAAGCAAATTCAATCTAAATTCAACATCACTATCCTCTCCTAATCCTGGCCCTTCGTATCTCTCATCAAAACCATTAATCTCTTCTAACATTGATTTCTCAATAGAAAAATTGGAGCCCAAAATTCTTGCCTGTTTTCGCTGTTGTATCTTCAGTAATAATCTGTTGCGGATTCCATCTTCTAATCTCGATGCTTTCCCCCTGAGTGCATCAATCACTAATTGCAAACTAAATTTTTCTACTTTCCCATTTTGAACATCATTCAATGATAATGCGTCTGAAAAACTATTACTAAGCATAACGCGACTTCCGCAAAGAACTGAGTTAGGCTCCTTTTCTTCGATATGCGACTCAATAAAATTTTTATGAGGGATGCAATCGCCATCGATGAAAATTAAATAATCTGAAGCAGAAGCTTTAATCGCTTTGTTTAATATTTTATTTTTGCGGAATCCATTATCTTCGTGCCAGATATGTTTAATTTCATAAGGCAACGCTTGCCTGCTTTGATTTATATATTGCCGCATCTCTTCCCCAGAACCATCATCTGCAATAATTATTTCAAATTTTTTATAAGTTTGACGGGTAACTCCGGCTAAAACTAAATTAAGAAACCGTACTTTAGAATAAACCGAGATAATTAATGAAGCACCAATCGCCATTTACTTAACTACAATATTAAACAGTTTATTCTTTACAAAAATTGTTTTCACGACTGTTTTACCTTCAAGATGCTTTTTAACCGATTCATTCTCGAATGCTAATATTTTTACTTCTTCTTCAACTGAGTCGAGAGACAGTGGCAGTTTCGCTCTGATTTTTCCGCTTACTTGAACAACCATTTCAATTGTATCCACACGGGTTTTAGATTCATCGAATTTATGCCAAGCCTCGTATGCCAATGATTTTATCGACCCAAGTTTTTCCCAAATTTCTTCTGCGATATGTGGAGCAAATGGTGAAAGCAACAAGACGAACGGCTTCAGAGCAGCGAGTGGTTTTACATCTAAATTTAAAAATTCGTTCACGAAAATCATCATCTGCGAAATTGCCGTATTAAAATTCATCGTCTCAATATCCGAAGTTACCTTCTTAATTGTTTGATGCATAATTCGTTCTTGGTCAACAGTCAACGGAACATCTTGAATCGATGAGTTTATTTTTCCATCTTCATCAACGAACATCCTCCAAACACGATTCAAGAAACGGAAAACACCATCAACACCTTTTGTTGACCATGGCTTAGTATCTTCGAGTGGTCCCATAAACATCTCGAATAAGCGTAAAGCATCGGCACCATATTCATTTACAACATCATCAGGATTAACAACATTTCCCATTGATTTCGACATTTTTTGACCGTCTTCGCCTAAAATTAAGCCCTGATTCACAAGACGTTGGAACGGCTCCTTGGTTGAAACATAACCCAAATCGAAAAGTGTTTTATGCCAGAATCGTGAGTATAGCAAATGAAGAACAGCATGCTCGGCGCCACCAACATATAAATCAACAGGCATCCAATATTTTTGTTTTTCTGAAGAACAGAATTCATTATTATTCTGCGTATCTAAATAACGGAGGTAGTACCAACAAGAACCAGCCCATTGAGGCATTGTGTGAGTTTCCCGACGATATTTTTTATCGGTTTTAGGATCTGTATAGTTTAACCATTTTTCGATTGTTGCCAAAGGTGATTCCCCCGTACCACTCGGTTTGTACGACTCGACATCAGGTAATATAATCGGTAATTCAGTTTCTGAAAGCGCAATCGCCGTTCCGTCGTCATCATAAACTAACGGGAAGGGTTCGCCCCAGTATCGCTGACGTGAAAATAACCAATCACGCAATTTGTAATTTATTTTACGCTTCCCAATTTTCTTTTCTTCTAACCAATGAATAATTTTATCTTTCGCCTGCTTTGTAGGAAGATTGTCAATCGAAATTTCATCGTTCGAAGAATTTATCGCCATCCCTTCCCCCTCGTATGCTGCTATTGTATAATCACCTCCTGAAACAACTTCCACAATCGGCAGATGATAAGTTTTAGCAAAATCGTGGTCGCGCTGATCATGACCGGGCACAGCCATTATCGCACCCGTTCCGTAGGAAATCAAAACATAATCGGCAATCCAGATTTGAATTTCTTTTTTTGTAGCCGGGTTGACGGCGTAACCGCCTGTAAATACTCCGGTTTTATTTTTTTCTAAGGCTGTGCGTTCGATTTCACTTTTTAATGCTGCTTGATTCCTATATTCTTCAACATCCTCGAAATATTCTGCTGTAGTAATTTTTTCGACTAATTTATGTTCGGGAGCTAATACCATATAAGTAGCTCCAAAGAGTGTATCGGGACGAGTTGTAAAAACGCGAATCGTTTCCTGAGTGTCCTTGATTTTAAATTCGATTTCAGACCCTTCCGATTTTCCTATCCAGTTCCGCTGCATCTCTTTAATACTTTGGGGCCAATCAAGTTCTTCCAAGTCGGCTTCGAGACGGTCGGCGTAGGTTGTAATACGCAGCATCCACTGACGCATCATTTTACGTTCGACTTTGTATCCTTTTTCGACCCATTCGTCAACTTCCTCATTAGCTAACACAGTTCCTAATTCAGAGCACCAATTCACCGGCATTTCAGCAAGGTAAGCGAGCCGGTGTTTTGATATAAAATCGTACTTATCTTTCTCGTTCAGTCCGTCGGGTATCGGAAGTTCAGAAATCGGGCGTGCTTTGCCTACTTTTTTATCGAACCACGAATTATATATTTTCAAAAATATCCATTGCGTCCACTTGTAATATTCTGGATCCGTTGTATTAACCTCGCGCGACCAATCGTAGGATAAACCCAACATTTTGATCTGCCGTTTGAATGTAGAAATATTCTGTTGTGTAGTGATACTCGGATGGATACCGGTTTGCATAGCGTATCTTTCCGCCGGTAATCCGAAAGCATCCCAGCCCATCGGATGGAGTACATTAAATCCGTTCATCCGCTTGTAACGCGAGATGATATCCGTTGCCGTATAACCTTCGGGATGCCCAACATGTAAACCGGCTCCGGAAGGATACGGAAACATGTCGAGAATATAATATTTTGGCTTATCGGAACTTTCTACAACTTTAAAAATGTTATTATCGTCCCAATATTGTTGCCACTTCTTTTCTATTTTATCAAAAGGATAACTCATATTCTAATTAATTTTGTTAAAAAATTTTTTACCTTGAATAAACAACTTTTCCACCTATCATCGTCATAACGATATCCGTATTCAGAATTTCACTTGCAGGAATAGTCATAATATCTTGCGAGATAATTGTTAAGTCGGCACACTTACCCACTTCGATTGTACCTTTCTCCTTTTCTTTAAACGCAGCATACGCAGCCCATGTTGTATATGACTTCAACGCTTCTTCCCGCGACATACATTCTTCGGCATGCCACCCTCCTTCTGGTTTTCCGTCTTGATCCATTCTTGTTACTGCAGCATAAAATCCCCAGAGAGGTTGCATAATGTCGTTCGGGAAATCTGAACCAGCCGGTATGAAAGAACCGGATTTTATCAGAGATTTCCAGGCATAAGCTCCTTTAACCCGTCCAGAGTTTAACCGTGCCTCTGCCCAATCCATATCTGATGTTGAGTGAATTGGTTGCATACTCGGTAAAACATTTAACTTGCTGAATCGTGAAATATCTTCAGGTAATATAACCTGAGCGTGTTCAATTCGAAAACGTAAATCTTTTTTATTCTCAGTCCCAAGTACTTTCTCGTACATATTTAATACAAAATGGTTGGCTCTGTCGCCGATAGCATGTGTACAAACCTGAAAATTCTTTTTGATGGCTTGACGAGTTACTGCTTCCATTGTAGAATCATCGAGTAAAGTAAGTCCACGGTTTCCCGGATCGTCAGAATAATTTTCAACTAGAGCGGCGCCTCGTGAACCGAGAGCTCCGTCAGCGTACATTTTAACAGCCCGGATTGTTAACATACCGTTGCCATAATTCAGCAATGGTCCTCGTTCACTGAATTCGTTCCAGGTTTGGCTTGGTGCATCTATTGCACCGTAAATTCGGATAAGGAGTTTCTGCTCGTCCGCTAATTTTTTGTACACTCGAATCGTTTGCGAGTTCAAACCCATATCGTGCACTTCGGTTAAACCTGCTTTTAAACATTCTTCAGCAGCAAGTAAAATAGATTGTTCAACATCAGCATCAGTCGGAGGAGGAACCATTTTTTCGACTAACTCGGTTGCTTTGTCTATTAATACACCGGTGGGTTTACCGGAATTATCACGAATTATTTTTCCACCAAGAGGGTCAATTGTAGCCGATGTTATCCCTGCCATTTCAAGCGTTTTTGAATTTACCCAAATCGCATGTCCATCAATTCGCCCTAAAATTACAGGATTATCGGGAGCGGCTGAATCTAATAAATCTTTGGTCGGGAATTTTTTTTCGCTCCAAAGAGTTTGATCCCACCCTCTGCCGTAAATCCACTCACCGGCGGAAATGGTTTTCGACTTTTCTGCTACCTTCCCGGCAATTTCGTTTTCCGATGTTATTCCGGCAAGCATCAACGAATTAAGCATTTGCCCAAAACCGAACATGTGTGCGTGTGCATCAGTAAGTCCCGGAATAACTACACTTCCTTTTAAATCGATTATTTTTTCAGCATTATACAGGTCTTTTAATTCGCTTGAGTTTCTTACAGCAATTATGTACCCTTCTTTAATTGCAATTGCCTCGGCAAGAGGGTTGTTGTCGTCGAGAGTATAAATGATACCATTGATTAATAAGAGGTCAGCTTTTTTCTCCATAAAAAATATCGTATATATTACAAGAAAAAGTGCAATACAAAATAGCAAGATTAATGCAATTTTAGATTTCATAATTCCAAAAAGATTTTGACTTAATATAAAAAGATTAGTCAAGAAATGCTAACGGATTTTTTCCTTCTGGAAACGATACCCAATCCGCTTTTATATAAGGGGGGAATAGTAAACTTCAAACATGCATCTACATTTTTATTGCCGATGGGTTGGAGCAAACCTGTTTCATAAATCGCACGAACTGCGTTAGCTCCCGAAGGTGTTAAGCCGTTAAACATTGTGTAGAGTTCTTCCCTACTTATTAAGATTTTAGTAAGTCCTTTGAATTGATTGAAATGATTCTTTAGGTGGGGAAATTCTGCATAGAGGAAAGTATCGCATCTATATTTCGATACTTCTGAAAAAGCTTCTTTGATCGCTTTAACACTCAATATATTCTGAGATATTTGCTCAGATACTCCATCGTTGGTGTGAGTTGAAAGTAATTTGTTAATTTCTCTTTGTTTTATGACTGCTTGATTGCCTAAGTGAATAAATTCCCGCGGATACAACATGCCTAAACCATCTATCATGCGTTTCATTATCCATTTATGCCCATTTATATTTAAATTAAATATCAAATGAAATACTTTTTCCATCAGCTCATCATTGGCTGAAATAACTTTGACGACATCTAAATTTTCATTCAATATTTTTTCACAGTATGCTCTGACTACGCGATCATGGACAGCGCGGGCGACTAATAATTTTATGAGCAAATTATCAGCCCACTTCAATTCAACAGTAAGTGAAACGAGATGTGATTTATTTACAATTTGTAGTTCTTTAAAAATATCAGTCCGTAAAAATACTTTAAGATTTATATTCGAAAATCTGTTGCTATATACGATTAATAACTGAATTAGAGCAGTTATTGCCTTTTCTCTTCGTTCAAGATTATCTAAATATAACAGATCTATTTGGTCGGCTAAAATCCATGCGAGGCATTTTGTTTCTTTTAGAACTTTATCAACCAAATCGAGTAAGGAAACTATATTTAAGGCAGTTTTGCCTTTGTATGTTTTAGTTAGAATCCTCCCTTTTTCTGCTGTAGTGGTTGAAAAGTTTGTTTGATGCAGAAAAAGTAAATCTTTTATTTTTCTATTCATACGACCGATGTAATCGTCGTGCCGATATAAACCAATTTCAGAGAGGAGACTTATAATTGTGTTGTAATTAGATTTAAGAGAATCGGATTTACTTGAATTAACTCGCGACCGCATTCTCGGGCATGTAGCGATATGACCGGCAGTTTTCAAACCAAAATACAGTTGCCAAAAATATTTAAAGTCGTCGATTGTTTGGGGATTGATTTCTTGAATTTCAGAGTAACTAATATACTCGTCGCTGTGCAAGCCGTATGCGGGGATGCTATATATTTCCGTGAAAGAATTATGGAGCAGTGGAGTCAGCCGGTAAATGTCTTGCGAGAGCAGACGGAAAAAAGCGCTTTTACCCGAGCCTTTACCACCTAATAGCAATGTATGGCGTGGCTGTAAAGTCTGTTTGAATAAATCAGTCCCGATAAAGCAGTTAGCTAATTTATCGTCGGACTCGGCATCAACTTTTCCGAAGGATAAATTCGATAAAATCTGATTGGTATCCATTGGTTCAAATTCAATTTATCGGATTGTTTTTCGCAATCTCAATAAAGTCTCATTCATATCTTCTGAGATAAGCTTTGTATCTGCCAATACGGGCATAAAATTCGTGTCACCGTTCCAGCGTGGAACTATGTGAAAATGAATATGATCATCGATCCCCGCCCCTGCGCTCCTGCCCACATTAGAGCCGATATTAAAACTATCAGGCGTCATAATCTCGGTTAGCGAAGCCGTCATCCGTTTTAAGAGGTCGAAAATTTCCAATGATTCTTCATTCGAGAAAGAATCCAAATTTCCGATGTGTCTGAAAGGTACAACCATCAAATGACCGCTGTTGTATGGATACAAATTCATAATTACATAACAATGGATGCCACGTGTTACAATCAAATTTTTATCGTCGTCATTCTCTTGAAATGCTTTGCAGAGGATGCATTCTCCACTCGATTGCTCTGAAAACGATGCAACGTATTTTGACCGCCACGGAGAATACATCCTTTGCATAAAAAATATTATTCCTCTTCTTCGGTTTTACTCTTTTCGTAATCAGCAATTATTTTATCCATAATTTCTCGTGGCACTTCTTCATAGAACGAAAATTTTTGTTTATGGATACCCCGACCTTGAGTCATCGATCGGAGAGTTGTTGAATATCTGAAAAGTTCCTTCAATGGTACAAGTGCTTTTATAACTTGATTATGTGAAAGAGCCTCCATACCAAGAATTTTTCCTCTGCGGCTCGAAATATCGCCCATTACGTCGCCCATATAATCTTCGGGAACAGTTACTTCGATTTCATAAATTGGCTCTAACAAAATTGGTTTAGCTTCTTTGAAACCTTTTTTGAAACCCATCCGTCCTGCAATTTTAAATGAATGTTCATCAGAATCTACCGAGTGCGCCGAACCGTAGAACAGAGTAACTTTCACGTCAATAACTTTGCATCCGGCTACTACGCCACCCACCATTGCTTCTACGACACCTTTTTCAACAGCCGGTATGAAACGTCCTGGAACTACTCCGCCGACGATTGCATCTACAAATTCGAAACCTTCGCCTCTTGGTTTAGGTTCAATTTTAAGAAATACATGCCCAAATTGTCCACGTCCACCGCTCTGTTTTTTGTGCTTGTATTCCATTTCCTTACATACACCTTTAATAGTTTCACGATAAGGAAGTTTCGGTTCAACCAAGTCCACATCAACACCAAAACGGGCTTTTAATCTTTGTGCTATAATGGTTAAATGTAACTCTCCTTGTCCGCTTACAACTGTTTGCCGCAATTCGGGATCAACTTTAACAATAAAAGTTAAATCTTCAGCATGCAATGTATGCAATCCGTTCGCAACTTTATCTTCATCACCCTTCGCCTTCGAAACTATCGCCATGCTTATTACAGGTTCAGGAAATACAATGGCAGGAATCGTTATGGGTGCCGATTTACTGCTTAATGTGTTGTTAGTGTGAGTGTCTTTTAGCTTCACCGCAGTTCCAATATCGCCGGCGAATAATTTTCCCGTCTCCTTCCGTTCTCTACCGTTTAAAATATAAATCTGACTCAGCCTTTCAGATTTACCATTTGTTTGATTGATAAGATCGAGTCCGGAATATATTGAGCCCGAATAAGCCTTAAAGAAAGACATCTCCCCTAAATGCGATTCAGCTAAAGTTTTAAAAATAAACATTACCGGAGTTCCGCTCGAATCACATTTTAGATCTTGTGTATTTGAAGTCCCTGAAACTACCGCTACTTTAGAACCCATATCGACTGGATTGGGGCAGTAGTCAACTATAAAATCCAAGCTTGATGCGATTCCGATTAAATGCGTCCCCGCTGAACACAAGATCGGGAAAATTTTCCGCAGTCGAATAGCTGACTTTAAACCCGTAACGATTTCGGATTCAGTTAATGTACCGTTATCGAAAAAATTAGTTATAAGCGTTTCATCCGATTCGGCAATTTTTTCGATTAATTGAGTACGCAATTCTTGAGCTTTAGATAACAATTCAGAAGGGACATCCGATTCAGTATATTTTCCCTTTCCGTCGCGATTATATTTAAGAACTTTCATTCTAAGAACATCAACAATTTCTTCGAAGCCCAACCCCTGCCGAACGGGAAATTGGATTGGCATAACATCGTTACCGAATCTTTCTTTTGCTGCGTTTACAGTTTTTTCGAAATCTGCATTTTCGTTATCCAGTTTATTAATTAAAAATACGGCAGCGTTCTTGTATTCTTTTGTGTATTCCCATACTAATTCAGTACCTACCTCAACACCTTCAAATGCTTTCAAAAATATTAACGCAGTATCAGTTACAGAAAGAGCACATTTTACTTCTCCGGTAAAATCCGAATAACCGGGTGTATCTAAAATATTTATTTTGTTATTCTTCCATTCGCAATGCAGCATCGCTGTGCTGATTGAAATTTTTCGTTCGATTTCGTCAGGTTGGAAATCTGAAATTGTATTTGCATCTTCCACTTTGCCAATTCGGTTAGTAGCACCTGATGTATAAAGTAATGCTTCCGAAAACGAGGTCTTACCGGTATGTCCATGCCCGATTAAGGAAATATTTCGAATGTGTTCCGAGGTAAACTCCTTCATAACGCTTTATATTCTCCTATTGAAAAAATGATTTAAATTATTTTTAGTGATAATCAGCTTAATTTTTTAAACGTTCGATAAAAGCCCGGACTCCTTTTACAATAGCGCCAAAGAAAGAAACGGCATCAAGAACTGGTTCTTCTATTCTTCTTTGAATTTTTTGTTCAAAGGCAACTACATCGTCGGCAATTTTTTTAATAGAATTGATTGAATAGATTACTCCATCAATCTGCTTCTCGATGTTTTCGGTCACTTGATCTATCCTTTGGGCTGTTTTAGATAAGTTTTCAAATACAGGAGTGGCTTTTGAGGTGATAAGGTTGATATCCTTTTCGATATTGCAAAAGGAAGAAATGATTTTTTTTATCGCAAATATCAAATAAATAGATAATATTGATACGCATAAAAGAGCAATTATTTGAACAAAGGTTAATAAGGTTTCCACATCAATTTCTCCTTAAGTGTTCTTTATTATGAACGTTCTTTTTTATATGTTTCTACACCTGCGTGCACTGCTTCTTTAATTCGCTTCCCTTCATCGGTAGCTTTTTCACGAACTTGAGACACAATTTTTTCGGCATCGCCTAAAATCTCTTCAGCTTTTTTCTTTGCGTCGGTGATTATAGCTTCCGATTGTTTCTTTCCCTCTTTAATTAAAAACAATGCTTTTTCTTTTGCAATTTTCAGATACTCTTCAGCATCCTGTTTCAAATCGGTAGCTTTTTGTTTAATATCTTGTCTGAGTTCTTTGCCCGGTTTGGGGGCATAAAGCAGAGCGACGATTGCTCCGATAACACTACCGGCTAAAAAACCCATTAAAAAACCTTTTGCCATTTTGTTGTCTTCAGTTGCCATAACATCTCCTTTTATTATTAGTTTAAGGTGTTGTTAATTGTGTAGGAAATTACGAAGTTAATACCTAAAAAGCAAGAATAACTTAAACTGAAGTGAACAAATAATTTGTTTTTTAGCAAAATATGTAATATAATTAACAAAAATTATTAATAATACTACTTTTAATTATGTGGAAAACAACTGATGGCACAACCGGAAGACTAATTCAGCTTTGTCTGGGGTATTTTTTCTTTTATTTAATCTTTGGCACGACTGTTAAATATTTTACCGACTACCTGGTACAACAGATGAGTGACCCTGCTACATTTAAAGCGATGCAAGTCAGAATGAATATGGAATTCTTAGTTTACAGTACGATGGGTGGTAATTTAATTTGCCTATTTATTGTGTTAGTCTTTCGATGGTACAAACTAAAATCTAATTATTCAATTCAAGCAGCAGGTGTGAAATTCCCGGTCGAATTTTTATACATCGTACCATCGGGAATAATGACAGCAGTAATAATACCGACTACCACCTTAATGTTCACACTACCCATATCAATAATGGTGGCAATGGTTATAATGCGTGGCAGTATAATTGTAATTTCTCGATTAGTAGATGCCATACAGATTAAACAGAAAATTTTGAAAAGGAAGGTTTACATTCAGGAAGAAATTGCAGTTTTATTTGCAATATTAGCTGTGAGTGTTCATTTATTTTACGATCGTGGGAATTCAAGTTTTGATTTTATTACCTATACTCCAGCTATGATAATTTTAGGAAGCTATTTAGTGGCTTATTCAATTCGGCTTTATATAATGAATTATTATAAAAACACGAGGGGCAAAGGAGTACCTCAGGACAACAAGGGCTTTTTTGCTATCGAGCAAATTTCAGCCGGGATCACGGTGTTGATTGTCGGATTTATACTGTTTAACATCAGCGAGCCTGAGTCTTATCAGGTTAAACTTTTCCAAGAAGCACTGACGCAACCAACTTATCTTTGGGGATGGGAAATTATTGCAGGAACAGTGTTTGGTGTAGTTGCTTTCTTTTCAGTATTTTTATTTATGTTCAAAGGTCGAACCGCCACTTTCGCCGGTTTAGTAAACCGTTTAACTTCGTTAATTGCAGGGACTGGAGCAACTTTAGTTTTCTACTACATTTTTGGAGGTAAATTCCCGAAAAACTCCGATTGGATATCGTTAGGTTTTATACTCGTTGCAGTGGTTTTCTTAACAATCGCCGAGAAGAGGCGGACTGCTGAATTGAAAGCTGAACATGTGATATAACATAAAGGGTATAAAAAAACCGCTAAGGTGTTAATGTCTTAGCGGTTTTTTATTTTAAAAGATAATTCTTCTTATTTGTTCTTAATATTCCACAACTTCGAAGTAGCTCGTTCTAACTCGGCTCCGATTAATTTAGGATCGAGAGTTTTTTCGGGTTCATTCTGAAACACTGCGTAAGGAACCTTGACTCCTTTTACTTCAATGTAGTCCGGGTCATTTGCTTCCAACTTCTCCCAATCGTTCACCTTGTAATAAAATTCCATTTTTTCGTCCGGTAATGAATGGTGCAAAATCGAATGTTCAAGACCTTTCCGCGCTCTACGTTGGTTCTTTCGAACTGATTCTTCGTAAGAAACCTTAATATAAACCAACACGGCGTTCTTCAATATATTTTCATCTAAATAACTTAATGCTTCGTAGATTCCGTTTTCACCACCGCGGGCAAATTCTATTAATGTAGTCATGTTGTCATGATAATTCACATCGCGGGCTAATTTTTTCCGGTATTCTAAATTGATCCGCTCAATATATAAATTCCAAATAAAGTGTTCTTTGAACCAATATTTTTCATCAGTCCATAATCTCGGCTTCCCATGCTTTGTCAGAATATCATCGACTTCAAAGGTTTCCCAAACATAAACAAAATCATCTAACTCTTCAAAGTTAGCAATATGTAAACGATCCAAACGTTCATTCGCATTACTGTGTTTCAGATAGTCTATAACTTCCGACTTACCGGCAGCTGGTCTGCCTATAATTATCACAATTGGAAAATTATTTTTTTTCATAATTATATTTTGCCTTTCATCATTGTATTTTTATTTTTACTTAATTTCTTCAATTCTATTTTCGATTTTGGAATCTATTTCTTTTGTATTGAGGACTACTTTTCGAACTTCATCAAAAACTTTCATATTCAATTGAATTGCGTTATTAATTTCTAGACCGAGGTAGCGTTTTGCTTCACCTATGAAGTAATCACTGGCAGCAGCACTGTAGTTTCGATCATCTTCTATTGGTTTTCCTTGAATATCTAATTTTAGAAATTCGATATCGCCTTCTTTTTTTGTCCATTGGCATTTGATGCCTGAAAATTGGATGGGCGATTTTTCTTTGATGTAATATTTTACTATCGATTTTATTTGCTGTCCGCTAAGTTGGAAAGTTGTTAATATATTATAAAAAGGAAGCACTTCGAATAAATCTTTTTTGCTCATCTGCCCTGCGGGTAAATCTCTTCTAATGCCGTGGTTATTCATAAATGCAATATCAGTTTTTGCTGCAATCCGCTGTGCATCAACGATGAAATTCCCGATGCCGCTTTCGCCACTGCCCCGCTTCCAATCTGATTTTAATATTCCAATAATTTCGCTGTAATCTTTTTCTATCGTCGTTTCCATCGAATCGACCAGACTCGAAAGCTGATTCTTGGGTCTATCAGCACGAAACCAGAGTGGTATTAATTTGCCGTTGAAACTTGCTACTTTGTCTTTTTCAATAAATAATTCCAACTCGCCTAAATTTTCACCGTTGCCACCGGCTTGTGCAATTATTACATCGTTTATTAATTTGGGTTTAGTTAAGCGGGTGTGCGAATGCGCGCCTATTATTATATCCAATCCACGAACATTGATCGCTAAAACTGAATCGTCGAACACTCCTTGGTGAGTTAATGCAATAATCAAATCTGTTTTCGGATCAATTTCGTTTATATATTTTTGCAACGTTTCGATGGGCGAAAGAACACGAATGCCAACCAAATTGTTTTGGTTGACTAATCCGTATAAGTCCTGCGATATGATTCCGATAATTCCGATTTTAATACCGCCTTTATCAACTATGATGTAAGGTAAATTATTCAGATGATTCTTCCCCTCGTTATTTACCAAGTTTGCCGATACTGTCGGAAACTTTGCAATTTTAGTTAACTTAACAAAGTTGTCCTGTGAAATATCAAAATCATGATTACCCGGGCACCAAACTTCGTATCCTATCATGTTCATCATTTCGAAAAGTGCACCGCCTAATGCACCTTTGTATTTGTACTCAGTAATGGGGTTTCCAGTCATCACATCACCGGCATCCAACATCAATACATTTTTTATTTTTTTGATACTGTCGGCAACGAAATATAATTCCTTGAAACCGCCGATTTGGGGTTTCGGATTGTCTCGGATCCAAGCGGCTTCATGTGGAAGGAAGTTTGAATGAATATCGTTCGTATGAAGAATTGTTAAAGCTTTTGGTTGCGAACAAGAAGAATAGAAAAATATAGCCATCAATAACGATAGCATAAATAAATAAATTTTGATTTTATACATTTTATTAACCAGTATTTTTAGATATAGAAAAACCAATCTATAATCCAGATTGGTTTTCACGAATTAGTCATATTTAATATAGATCTGTGTTAACGAATCTTCTTCTTATGTCGATTCTTTCGCAAACGTTTTTTCCGTTTGTGAGTCGACATCTTATGACGCTTTCTTTTTTTACCACAGGGCATGTATTGTTCCTTTAAATTATAGTTTTAATTAATTAAATGTTGTTGTAAAATTTGTTTTGCTTTTTGAGCGACCGAAGATGTAGAATCAAGGGCTATACATTTGTTGAACCAAAAAGCGGCTTTTACAGAATTTCCATTCTGCCAATTTACGATGCCCAAATTAAAATGTCCCAAAACATGTTTGGGAGAATATTTTAGGGCTTCTTCCATTGTGCTTATTGCAGTTTCGAAATACTCTTTCTGTTTTAATGTATCCTCATAAGCCATCTGGTAATAGCTTACGCCGAGATCGATACGGGCATCAGCATTTTTCGAGTTTTGATCTAAATATTTAGTGTAAGTTTCGATAGATTTTAGAAGGTTACCGCTATCTTGATACAAATGTGCCAGATTCAACAATGATTCGATGTCTGATGGATTCTCTTTGATTGCTTTTTCAAGTCGGACAATTTCAGCCTTCATACTTTCCATCTGTGCAACGTCGTGCGAATGCTGTTCATCATCGTTATGAACGTGCCCTTCATGTTCAGCAGTATTTTCAGGTGTAGCAGGTTGACGCATAAGATATACGATTAATGCAACCGATGCTATTATTGCTGCTATCGCAAATAAATGTTTTGAATTTTTCATTGATTACTACTTTTAAGGTTCGGTACGACCCCAATTAGGTTGTGTTCTCTTTAAATTTTCATTCACATTTGTTTTCAATTCTTTTGAAACTTTAAAAAGTGGAACAAAATGTTCGTCGACCTGAACCTGTGCACCTGTTCGAGGATTGCGTGCCATTCTTCCTTTTCGCTTCTTCACTTTAAAACTTCCGAAGCCGCGAATTTCAATATTTTTGCCTTCTTTCAAGGCGTTAATTACTGTGGATATAAATCCATCTACTACAGCTTCAGTTTCGACCTTTGTTAGTCCGGTCGCAGAAGCAATTACATCAACAATATCTGCTTTAGTCAATTGTATCCTCCATAAGTTAATGTTACTTAGGGGTTAATTAATTTATATTGTAAAATTGGGTGTTTAAAAATTTCATCTTTTAGATTAAAGAAATCGCCAAGTTTTGTTTCACCCAAAAAACGACCAACAAATGTTTTTCTTTTAACTTCTTTTACTACTGCCGGTTCGCCTTTTATACCGGCTAATTCTGCTGCAATTTTCAGTGCGTCTTCATAAGTCCCGAGTGTATCAACAAGTTTCATTTCTAATGCCGCCTTACCGGTGAAAACCCGACCATCAGCATACTCGATTGCTTTATTTCTATCCAACTTTCGTTCGCTGCCGACTATATCAATAAATTGTGAATGCACATCGTCCATCAGATTTTGAAAATATTGTTTATCTTCTTTTGTCATTTCACGGAAAGGATTACCTGAATCCTTGTACTTCCCCGACTTAACCGTATTCATTTCTATTCCAAGTTTTTGAAACAACGGATCCATTCTGAGAAATTGTGAAATAACGCCGATGCTTCCTGTCAATGTCCCGGGATTTGCTACGATTAAGCTTGCACCACAAGCGACATAATATCCACCGCTTGCAGCAACCGAGCCCATCGACACAACAACCGGTTTACCCGATTCACGTGTCTGTTTTACTTCGTTGTAGATTTCATGACTGGCAACAACACCACCACCAGGCGAATCAACTCTGAATAATACAGCTTTGATTGATTTATCTTTTCGATACTTCTTAAATTGTTTTACAATTTTTTCTGATTCAACAATTACACCTTTTAATTCTATAAGTGCAATTTTTTCGCCTTTGCCGGAAACATATTCAATATCTTCTTCTTGTTCAACGAAAAAAGAAGAAATCAAAATAAATATTCCGGCACTTATAATTAACAACGCGGCAATAATACCGAAAAACCATTTTGAAGATTTTTTCATTCCTATAACCTATTGATTTTACATATAATTATACGAAATCTATGAATGAAAGTCAAACAACTGTAAGTTTTATTTTCCGTATCCTATTGTGTTTAACTTCGTCAACTTGAAACACAATACCCATATATTCCAATTTATCATTACGTTTTGGGACCTTACCCGCAAGATGAAGTACTAATCCTCCAACCGTCGTATATTCAGCATTTTCTTCAATAATCTTTATGTTTAATCTCTTTTCAACGTCTCTCATTAGAGCCGTTCCTTCAACGAGATAAGTTTTACTATCAATAATTTTAATTAGTTTAGATTCTGTGGTGATTAGTGAATCTCCCGAAATGCAATTTAGTATTTCTTGTAATGTAACCATCCCGACAGTTCCCCCATGTTCATCAACTACGATTGCCACATTAATTTTTGTGGTTTGAAATTCTTTCAGTAACTCGATTACATTTTTTGTTTCCGGGATATAAAGTGGCTTACGCACCAGCGGGAGTATATACTCCGTATCGAATTCGGGTATAGTTCGTTCAACTTTTAATATATCTTTTGAATAGATAACTCCCACTATATCATCTTTGCTGGATTTATACACTGGGATGTATAAGCTGTTTGCAATCCGGATTACCTCTTTTAGTTTATTAAGAGTGGTGTGAATATCTATAGAAACGACATTCATTCTCGGTACTAATATATCTTTTGCATTAAGAAAAGATAGCTCACCGATTCGGTGAAATAATTGTTTTATGGGTTCATCGATTTCACCTTGTTGATTCACAATCTCAGTTAGTTGTTTCAAGTCATCTTCAGTTATCACCCGATCTTTTTTTTGATAATTTAGAAATGATTTAATATGTTGCATCAGATATTCAAAGATTTTTGAAAAGGGGGAGAGGAAAAAAGTAAATAAGGAAATTGGGACTGCCGCAAACCTAGCATACTGTAGTGTATATTTTCTGGCAATTACTTTAGGAGTTATTTCTCCGAAAATTAAGATAACAAGCGTTACAAAAACAATTTCAATCAGAAGCGCAATTATTTTATCGGATTGGAAGTGTTGTATTATTTGGAGTGTTAAGATTGCTGCCACCACTGCAGCAGAAACATTCACTAAAGTATTACAAATCAAAATTGTGATAAGCAACTGCGAAGGGTTTTTTAGTAAATATATAAGGCGACGATTTATAAAATTCTGGGGAGCGATATTTACGATATCTTTATTTTTTAAAGAAAATAAAGCTACCTCGCTCCCCGAAAAAAAAGAGGATGCGATAATCAGCAGAAAGAATAGAATGCCGTATGTTAAAATTTCAAGAAACAAATATTATCAGAATGGCAGATCATCATCTTGCTGACTTGATAGAGGCGGCGTCACGCCCTCTTCCTTCGGTTCACCCGAGGAGGTTGAGGCCCCCTTTCCACCGCCAAGCATAATTAAGTTATCGGCATAAATTTCAGTAACATATTTCTTTTTTCCATCTTTATCATCATAATTGCGTGTTCGTATATTTCCTTCGATATATACCTTTTGTCCTTTTTTTAGCCATTCACCACAAACTTCAGCTAATTTATTCCACGCTATTATATTATGCCATTCGGTTCTTTCCTGCACTGCCCCTTCAGTATTTTTCCAGCTGTCTGTTGTAGCAATGGAAAATGAAGCAACAGCAGTTCCGTTTGCTGTGTATCGAAGTTCTGGATCTTTTCCAAGATTTCCGATGAGCATTACTTTATTTAAACTTTTTGATGCCATAGAATTTCTCTCAATTTGTTAATGTTATTTAGTTAAGAATAAATTTGTCGGACAGACCAATATCATTTTATTAGTTAATAAATGTAGATGATCTTGAAATATTTTCACATCGGCAATTCGATTAGCTGATGGCAATTGAAAATATTCCTCGATATTAATTTTGTTCAATTGTTCGCCCAATTGATTAATTATTACCAACTCGGTGTCAGTAACAATATAAATTTCTTTCTCGGATAAACAAAATGCACGTGCTGATTGGGGTACTTCTAATTGAAGTGCCCGTAATAGTGTACCCCAACTATCATAAATTGATATTTTATTGGTCTCTAAAACAAATAAATTGTCTTCTCTCGCTAAAGCAAGTTGAATGGGATGAGGAGCTAGCCGATAATCCCCGATTATCCTTACGTCTTTAACCTGAAGCCCGTCGAAGTTAATTTTCATAATATTTTTATTTTCAGAATCGTAAAAATATAGATTTGAAAACCTATCGACAGCTAAAATAGAAGGCCGCACAAAGCGAATATTAGTGGATTGAAAAGACTCGCCGGATAATGAACTGATAAATTCTAAGTTGCGATTAAATCTCTGGATGCGATTATTGTAATAATCCGAAACAAATATATTCAACCCATAAGAAGCATCAATTGCCACAGGTGTATCGAAATTTAACTGGCCCCAACCAATCCCTCCTATTTCTTTTTGAAATTGATTTTGTGAATTAAATTTCAAAAGTTTATGGTTTTCTTGATCAAGTATATAAGTATTACCTTCGTAATCCAAAGAAAATACTGACGATTCAGAAACCAATGAATCTATTTGAAAATATGAATAACTAGAATCCTGGATGTACGAAAATGGATACCAGATAGATAATAAAATAGAATAGAATATCATTTCTCTATATATGCAAAATATAAAAGGGTTGTTCTCCGAAAAGAACAACCCTACTACCTTAAGATACTATGTTAAAATCCTATCATCACAGAAAACCATTGATTACCGGAAAAGAAAGAAGTGGAACGATATGCGTAATCTACAGACATTTCAATTCCACCGACAGTATATCGAACACCGGCACCAAAAGTAGGTCCAAAAATATTTTCAAATTCTGAGGGAACACCTTGAGCATAAGCATAGCCACCTCTTATAAAAAATAAATTATTATAAGCATATTCAACACCAAAGCGATACTCATCATTTGAATAGTTATTGTTTATAAAAGTAGTGCTCATCTCTACTAAGTGTTCTGTCATTAGTGGATATTTGTATGCAAGACCTAATTCTAACGTTGTAGGCATACCGAATCCGGCAGTTCTAAGTCGCATTGGTTGAGTCGGATATCCGGGAGTCTGATTTGGGTCATCGACAAATCTGTCAAAATCTGAACCATCAAAACTAATTTCTGACCCCAAGTTTTTGAGTGCCACGCCGAAATTAAATCCTGTTTCACCAGCTTTGTATTGTAATCCAAGATCGAATGCAAAGGCTGTAGCGGATACACGGGTAATGGATTCATGAACCATCTTGATATTTGTTCCAAAATGAATTCTATCGGTCATTCTCCGAGAATAAGTTAAACCGATTGTTATAAATGTTGGAGAGTAAGTAATACCAGTTCCTTCGGGTCTATCAATTGTAGTTTCTTCGATTTTTCCAAAAGAGAGAGTTTTTAAACTAACACCGAGATGACCTAAATCTTCCATATTTGCAGCAACCGCTAAATAATTAACGCCGATATCTGCAATGTATGATAAATTCGAGAACATAACCTGAGCACTGAGATTGCTTCTCGATAAACCAGCCGGATTCCAGTGTATTGCATCTAACCCCTGGGCAGTGGCTAAGATCGATCCACTCATACCTACACCGGTTGACCCTACAGGAATTAGTAATTCGGTAGCTCCTGCAGTTCCACGCCGATTTGGTGAACCAGCAAAACTATCGATTGTGAATGTTATAAAAAGAGCTACAACTAATATTATGTTTAATAATTTCAATCTTTTCATGACTTTTTTCCTTATACTTTCATTTTAGAATGTGTCAAGTCGTTCTTCTTGTATGAATATGGCAAACTTCAACACCTTTTCACCGATTTTTACTTCCCTTCCATGCTCATCAAATCCGAAACCTTCGATGTGTGCGATATACATCCCGCTTGCTACAGGAATATTTGCATGATTTTTGAGGTCCCAGCGAGTAGAACTATTATCCATTTGGTCTTGGTAGTCGTGATTTACAACTGCTACCATATCGCCAGCTAAATTAAAAACTCTTATCTTAGCTCTGGGTGGAAGATTGGTAAAGGTTACATAACTATCGAATGGATCAGCCTGCAATTGATGCGAGGCATAGTACGGATTTGGGACAATTTTAATTTTACGCATCTCATCGCGTTGTTTTGCGATCTCTGAAATTCCTACTTTAGGGGGTTTGACTTCAAATTCAAAAACTTTATTTGTATTCAATGCATAATTGGGCCTGATGGCTATAACATCTCCATCAGCAAAATTTGATTGCGAAGTTAGCTTGCGCATTCCTACTACATACATTAAAGGTAAATTTCCGAACTCTCTCCCCTTATAATCAACATTTGGTTTTGTGTACTCTGGCTTGGCAGAATCAGAATAAGTGGAACGGAAAACCAAAATTATTTCATCACCGTCTCCGTGATTTTCAGTCGTAAATGGGGAAGGATCCCATCTAGCATCAATTTTGCCTCTGTATACATAAACAATGCTATCTCTTCCATAAATATCTTTCCTGAGAACACGCATAGAGTCATTTCTTTCGACAATAGCTACATCCAATTGTCGTGGTTTTCCATCTCCATAAATCGAGTCAATTTCCCAAACAGTAAAGGGTACAACATAACCACTGTCCTGAATCCCCATTCTAAATTTCTGGTAATCTTGATATAAATAACCAAAACCTGTTGAGTCTACTAAATAAGGATTGAATTCTGGATGAATGGGACCTCTTATCGGTCTTAACTCAAAACCGTTAACATATCTATACGCTTTTTGTGTATTTGTTTTTGAAAAACGAATTTCGACCCGTCTTAAACTATCAGGTCGTAAGTTTGAAGTTAAATTAGTATATTTACCAGTTGTTGGAAAAGTTACTACACCAGTTCGTGGTGCTATTACTCGTGGTGTTACTGAGATAAACATTGCAGAAAGTGAATCGTCCATTGCCCTTCCTCTTACACCATAAAACCATCGTTTTCCTTTATAAGAAAAACCCGAGGGAGATTGATACATTCTACGAACTCCAATCGGAAGTTGCTGAACAACTGGCATAACGTTAGACACCGTCGGATAGTTACCGCCACCACTAAAGTCAGTATAATTTGCAATTACTGTATCAATGACTTCATTATTAGAATTCAATTCGAGTAACGACCATGAAGATACATCTAATGTATTGGCTGGATTACCTCCCCTGAATGTTATACGATACTTCTTATTTTCAGTGCGCCACGGATCAACAACTTTTACTTGAACCGCATCGTCATAATTTATAGCTGAGTTCCACTTATTATGTGGCACAATTGAACCATGATCATTACCACTCGGGAATTCAGTTCCTAGAACCGGATTTTTTGGAATAATTGTAATTACTTTTTTCGGTGATTCTAATAAAATCAAACCGCTTAGGTCTTTAAGTCTTGCCGTATCCGTAACGTTATAACTTGTATCCCTTGCTGAGGCAGTAATAATGAAATGATATGGTCTGCCCGGTACAAACGGTTTAGAAGTGATTTTGTCCTCTTTCAAAACAAGACGGTCAATAATACCTTCAAAATCCCCTTCCCAAATAATGGCAAGCACGGGGTCGGACACACCCGGGAATGTAACGAAATCTTTCAGTTCCGATGAATCGCCTTTTACATAGTATGTTCCGAGTTTTTCAGTACGTGCATTAGGTCTTAAAAGAGGATCATTAGTTTGATAAATAGTAAATGAATTAAATTTCCAGGTAGTATTAAAAAACTTCTCATCATAGTTTATAAAATTTTGGGATTTTTTATCTTTATCCCACGATAGAATAATTTTTCCATCAACATAGCTATGTTCAACCTGGGGGCTTGGTGGAGCTGGAGGTAATTTGAAATTATTGTTGAATAAAGTTTGGGACATATCAGCATAGGTACGTAAGACCTTGATACTATTTAAGTTATTCGAACCTCTGGCGACAATTACACCGATTACGACTTGTTGTGTATCACCCGGCATAATTGTAAATGGACCAGCAGGCATCGTGAATCTAACGTCAGATGGTTCCAGTAAGCTTGAATAGAGACAGCCTGTGTTCGCAACAGGATCTCCTGCGAACATAAAATAAGTTGTATCGCCGTTACATACCCATCGTCTTCCGGATCGAGTTAGACCTTGCATAACATTGTACGATTGCAAAAATAACCACGGATCGTACCAATCAGGATTCGTGCATCCCCCTTGTGTAGGGTTACAATAGAAATTAAAACCACTTAAATTCAAATTTTTATAACCTGGTATCAAATTCCCCGACCATTTAGCAGTATCAGTTAACACACCAGTTTTAAAACGAGGTCCTTGAAAATATTTATATCCTACAGCCGGAGGAGCAGTTCCATAAACGGGATCAGTATTAGTACCATTATAGACAAAACCTAAATTCCGTTTTTCATTTGTTTTAGGATTGAAGATTGTTGTATCGACGCCAGAAGCATCATCAAAAGCATCTCCTAAATCCGGATCAGACCATACTACTAAATAAGCAGAATCCCATGGAGAGCTACTTTTATTAATAACTTCAAAACGCATAAATTGCATTTGACCGAAGGGGCCTGCACGATTATAAGCCCAAGATGTTTGTCGGATTTCAGCACCTAAAGGTAGACTTCGTCCCCAAATCCAACTATGATAAGCTTCTTCAGCATCATTGTAAACTGCGAACATCAACACATCCGGATAAACTATGTCGTTTCCCCAAATTAATGCTGGTTTATCTACGTTTGGATTATATATACCATCTTTGTCAACATCGTGAAAAGGAGCCCCATCTTGAGCAGGCCATTCCGCATAATCAGCATTCGTGTGAGGAGAATCTTCGTTAGGCCGCACTTGATAATATCGATATTTGGAGCGGGTAAAATCGTCCGCGACACCATCTGGTAAAATTATACCAGGACGAAACTCGGAACCAAAATGACCGACTGTAGCAACCCTGATATCCTTTTTTGTTGTGTCATCTGGGTTAACTACTCTGGCTCCAATCCACATTGATGAAGAAAAAATAGCGTGAACTTTACTCCCTTTAGGCCACTCAAAACCAGGACCAGTAGTTTTATGGTCGCTATAAAACTCACCATCATTTCGAAACCAAGCATTAATGGTATTAATATCCATAGCTTTCCTGTCGATAATCATTGGCTTGTGTGGTCCTAGAGCAGCTTTTCTGGAAGATTCGATATCTAATGAATACCCCGTTGAGAGTGACAAAGTGAATAGGAACACCAATAAAAATTTTATTTTCATATTAATAAACTCCTTAAAAATTTTGATTAAAATTCTAAAATAAGTCCGAATCTGACTTGTCGAGGTGCACCTACATAGCCCGGTTGCATCTCGAACATATTATATATTCCAGTAAAAACAGGAACTTCATCAGCTCTATCTTGTTCTATCATTCTCCGGATTGTTGCGTTGAATTCCGGCGTTTGAGTATATCCAGTTTGATCAGGTTGACCTGAACCAGCCCATACGCTAGCAATATTTTTTCTGTCCAGCAAATTCAAAATTAATATATAAGTATTCAACCTCATATTGGAAATAGGTAATTCGAATGTTTTATCAATCCGGTAATCGAACCTAAAATTCCAGCCACTGTAATTAGCGTTAATTGTTGATTGAGGCTTTATTCGTGAGTCGGTTGGCGGAATACTTGGATCATTTAGTGTATAGGGCCTACCGCTGTTACTTCTGAATAAGAAATTCATACCGAGTTGACTTAAAAATACATTATCAGTTTTCCCGAAGCGGTAATCTAACGTAGCGGCGATTGTGTGACGCTGATCGAAATCGAGTGGCGATTCAAATTTTGGAGCCCTTGCATTCAACCAAAGAATTATGCCTAACGTACCTGGATCGGAACCTGTACCTGTTGCATACGACAAAGTATAGTTTACAGAAGCAGCTAAATTATTCCAACGTCTTGAATCAAATGTGAGGTCAAATCCACGGACCGTGGAGTAATCGCCATTTTGAAGAGTTGAGAAGGTCGTATTGTTCCAACGTGATTCGATGAAACCTAATTGAATAAGACCAGTAATTTCTTTGTAGTATGCTGTAACATTTAAGCTTGCTACCTCCCCTAATTGCTGACGAATACCTAATTCGTATTGAGTAGTTTTTTGAGGACGTAATCTCGGATTATTTATTGAAAAATAGCCGGGTGCTAAATACCATTCGCGTAACCTATCAGAACTCATGTAAAGGTTCGAAAGTGGGGGCATCTGTGCGAATGTCCCATATTGAGCAAAAAATACCATCCTTTCAGAGACGGGAAATGAAAAACCTAAACGTGGGCTGAATATCAGAAATGGCTTTGATTCTTCAAAACTGTCGTCTTCAATTTTGTTTGGATTTCCCCAACCGTCTGTCGGAACTGGTTTGTTTGGAAATAATCGCTTAAAGTTTTCTGGCGACCCATATTGTGTAGTATTTTTACTATTAGCGACATCGTATAAATCTTTTAATACATCAGTGTTAGAGTCCCAATAATCAAATCTGAGTCCGGCGTTTACTATGAAATCTTGGTACTCCATTTTATCTTGTAAATACAGAGCACTGAAAACAGGTTCTTTGGGACCTTCACTCCGTTCACTCTTTTTATATCCGTCATAATTTACTTCCCGACCGAAATAATCATAACCATAAGTATTAATATAACGTGAGGCGTATTCTTTTAGGACGTAAGATTTTTGAGCTGGAGTTAATTTATCGTACCATCCATTCCGTAATGTATCAATTATACCAGGACGAAGTAACGCTAAACTAAGAGGTCCTATTGCATAAGCACGCAATTGATGGATTTTATATTCTCCACCTAATTTAATTTCGTGTTCACCCAATTGATGTGTTATGTTTGCATTAAATTGCCAAAATGTTGTTTTATTAAATCCATATCCATTATATACCCGACCTGGATAAGCAAATATTCCTAAATATGTATCCATCGGAATTCTTGATGCTCTCAACTTGCTGGAATCTACCCCGGGAGGAAAGTAATTGAAGAAGAGGGGATTTTTTGCAGGATCCCCATAATCGAATACTCTATCTTCATGGACAGGATCCATGTAATCAAAATAAGTATAGAAATAACTTCCCTGAGCTTCGAAAAATGTTTTTGGTTGCGGTGCCCAGGTAACTCGCATAGTGTATTGGTCGTTAACTGAATTTGTCATCGGATTGTGGAACGCATTCATCAATGTGTAACTGAAAACTCTTGAACGTGCCCATGTTCTTGATGAGATTCCGCCTAAGTTAATTCGGAAATCACCTAAATTAGCAGTTAATTTTTCGTTCCAAGCAAGACGGAGCGAAGCACCATCGGGCATTTGCCCAGGGCGGGCTAAATTCCAATTCGGTTGATCTAATAATAATTCTTTAGCTCGTTGATCAATTTGTTCACTCGGCAATTTGGGTAGTCTTTGAAGATCTTCTTGAATATAATTTACTGTTACTGCCTTAAATTTTGGCCAAATACTATTAGAAAGCTCTCTTAGTCTTTCAGAGTTGTAACTTGGATTTGCATCCCTGTTGAATGTATATTCAAAAGAACCAAAGAATTGTAAAATATTTTTATTTGAAGGAATAACCGGACCGCCGAATGCTAAATTATATAATTGGTATCCATTATTCCTCCACCCTTTTACTCCATCCCCCAAAAATCCATCTGTTACATATTCGAAACTACCAAAATAATTTGGTTTACCAGATTTAGTAGAGACGTTAACAATACCACTCATCACGTTTCCGTATTCGGCACTGTATCCGCCAGTCATAACTATCATTTCTTGTATTGCTCTTTGGCTGACAAAAGCAGATGAACCGCCTGTTAATGGATTATTCGTCCAAACACCATCTACAATATAACCAGTTTCTTCTGAACGACCGCCGCGTATATTAAGTTCGCCGCCTCTTTCACCCTGCACGACACCTGCCGTAGTGGCTGCCATTTCTCGGATACCACGAACCGGCATTAATTGAATTTGCTCTGAGGTTACTACTCGGATAGTTCCGGTCTGGTCTTTGGGTATTATGGGACGCTCGGCTGAAATCACGACTTCCTTTAGTTCTACAGCTTCGGAACTCATCTCTATGTTTTGAGTTGTCGTGAAGCTCACCATCGCTTTTAGGTTTTTTACCGTAACCTCTCGGTATCCTACGTATCGCACAATTAAATTGTAAGTACCGACAGGAACATTTAACATTAAGTAATTTCCATCTAGATCGGTAACAGTTCCAATCGTTGTGCCTTCGAGCATTACGTTAACACCGATGAGAGCTTCGCGCGATTCTTTATCGATAATTTTACCATTTAACTTACCTGTTGTTTGAGCAAAGCTTATGGATACAACTATAAAGATCAAAATAAAAAGAAATAGTAACTTTTTAATAATCATAACTCCTCCTAATATAGGATAAATTTAACATTTTAATTTTTTCTGAAATTTAATTTATAAGGGATAACAATAGATCGGCATAGGTATTTACTAATAACCGATATAAACAACAATAAATTATAGTTTAATGCAAAAATTCTAACTGAATATAAGGAATATCCCAATGTTTGTCAAGTAATCATTGATTATATTTTGAAAATTATAAACACAGCAGAAGAAACAGAAAAGGTGCCTTTTTTCAATCCGGATTCACCTTTAAAACGAGATCAGATTCGCTAATAACTTATAAGCCCCCTCCTGTATATTCAATAATTGGTATTGTATTGCCATATTTACATACATAATCGTTCCTTTTTCATACTTTTTGGTTACTAGAAGTGGTGTTTTATTGATTGATGATATTATCGGAAATTCTATTTCTTTTGTTGAAGTAATACTTACTTCATTTGATGTTCGAGTGTATATCCAATTTTCGAAATCCTCATCGGTTATTTTATTAGGGATATTTAATATTCTATGGTTTGAATCTCTTTCGACAGATGAGTGTTCATCAAAACTGAACGACCGGGTTAATTTTATATCTCGTAATAAAAACGATGAATCCCAAAAACTTTTATCCTGAGATAACACAATGAGTTTTCCTCCGGCAGCTACAAAAGTCTCAATATTATTTAAAAAAGATTTCGAATTATCTGTTAGATTTATATTTCTATCAATAATTATTACATCTAATTTATTTGCATAGGTTTGTAATAAATTCATGTCTTTGAGTTCTATAAATTTTACATTAAGTCTTTGTAATGTTAATTTAGTTATCGAATTCGTCTGCGAAGAAATCAGTCCAACTTTTTTCGTGCGATCAACAGAAACATCATATCTGCGTGCAACAAAATTAGCTACAGGTTCCTCACCGATTTTTAATTTCAAGAGGTTGTCGCCAATCTGAATCCCCCGTTTAAAAAATAAATTCAATGTATCTAAATACTCTGCCCCCTTATAACTAAGCTTTACATTTATAGTATCGGAACTTACTAATGCGGCATCGGATACTGTAACATAGTCTGCTATTCCATCTCTCGTATGATTCGTTAGTCGAAAGACAAATTTTTCATTATCTCCGTTAGCTAACGAAGCAAATACAACTGGGGTTAATATCTCGACAGTAAAGCGAGGTGAATAATCGAAATATATCATCTGCTTATAAACAAAATTTTCTTCCTTAACATTTGCGGATTGAATAACAAAAAAATAAAACTGATTTTTGAGATAGGTTTTATCTAAATTATAAATTTCGTAAGGATAACTATACACAAGATTTGCAGGAGATAAAATGCGATACTCCTCCCCTAACATTAAAGGGTGCCTCTTTTCAGTACTTTCGTTGATAACCCAATCCTCATCACCGCCAGGGAAGAATAGTTCTGTAGTCCCATTTTTAGATAAACCAGATATAGAGTCTACCCGCAAGATAGTTAATTGGCGGTTTGTTAAAATTGTTTCGCTGATTGTATAATATAGTTTTACACCTAATAATGAATTCCTAATTTTATCTAAATTTATTTTCCAATTCAAGAATATTTTGTATTCGGCTTGAGATAAATTCATCCTGTATGATAACTGCGTATTTACAGAATCCGATAATTTTGATAAATATTTTAATATGTCAATATTTTTGTTATTTTCTTTTACATATTTTTGGTTTTTCAATACCGACACTGCTAATAAGTCAATATCCTTCTTAATATTCTTCAGCTTGTTCGTATCATAACTTGGTAGATCGGCAATTATATTATTCAGTTTTTTAGTCTTTGAAGGAAATATTAAAGAGTAACTTGGGACACTCCGGCTCTTTAATTTTTCTAATTGTAGTGAAATTGAGTTGTAATGTTTCATTGCATCTTCACCAATTTTGCGATACGATTTTTTGTGCCTTGTATCTTTTGTATCGACAGGAATTTTGATTCCTTTTCTTGATGGGTCATCATAATAAAAACGTGATACTTTCCAATCCCCAACATCAATTATCACTTCTTTAATGGTTTTTACGAGTATATTCAAGGAAAGATTTTTACTTTCGAAATACCAATCTCGGGACAATAGGATTACGTCGGGTTTAAAAGTTGATATTAGTTTATATAGTCTATTTTTTAAAGAGTCTTCATTCCAAAGCGAATATATTTTTTCATCATTTGAAGCTGAAATTATTTCGGGAAACGAGAGATAGTAAGTTTCTCCTTTCAGCGATGATATTGCGGTAAAGCTTTCATGTTTTAATTTAGCGGCAATCTGGTGAGGATAATAATAGCTCGAATCGGCTTCAGTGCATTCACCGTTAGTGATATAGGCGCTCATTATTTTTGCTCCTTGCCCAAACCGATAATATGCAAGTGCTGAGAAATCTTCGTATCCCGGTTTTAAAGAAATATTTAGCACATTTAAACCCGATTTTATATCGATGCAGCTTTGATATAATTCATCGTCTGGTTTATTATTCGGAAAGACAGAACCGCTTGCCAAGATATTAGCAATTAGAAGTAAAACAAAAATTGATACACTATTCGACATACTATTATTTTCGAAGATTATAATTTATAAATAACTGAAGTTACGCAGGATTGACTTTTTGTCATGTTGAGCGAAGCGAAACATCTAAAAATAGCCTGAATTTGAGGTTTCAGATTCTTCACTTCGTTCAGAATGACTCTTTTGCGTAACTTCAGTAAATAATGTAAAAAAAAGGCTGACTTAAAAAAAGTCAGCCTTTTAAACGTGTTACATTTGGGAATTAATTAAAAACCAAGTTTAATGGATAATACATTATTCCCGTCAAAGAAATCGGTTTGTCTGTATGCGTAATCGACAATAATATCAACACCGGGTGCAGAATAAGCAATACCAGCGCCGAATGTACCGCCGAAAATGTTTGCATCTTTTTCAGCTTGTGGAACCATACCCATACCGGCTCTTCCGAACAATTTAAGACCACTTAGATAATAACCAATTTCACCTCCAAGTTTATATTCGTCCAAGTATAAATTGTTATTTATGAAAGTACTGTTCAAGCTAAAATGTACATTTTCTTGAAATGTGCTAACATAAGCAAGTCCAATCTCAATTGAGGATGGGAGTTCAAAGCTTGCTGCTTGAGTTTTGTATCTTTGTTCAGGTCTGTAGCCCTCGCTTGAAGTTGCACTGCGGTACAATCCTGTTCCATCAAATGCCATTTGCGAACCGATGTTTTTAACCGTAACACCCATATTCAAACCGGAAATATGAGCCAAGTTGCGATACATTACACCAAAATCAAAAGCGACACCGCTTGCTGAAACACGGTCGATTCGCTCAGAGATCATTTTAGCTGTAATACCCGCCGCAACAGCATCGGTCAGTGATTTCGAGTAAGTGAGACCTAAAGTAAAATAGGTTGGTGAATATACTCTTCCTAAAAGTCCTTCAGGGTCTTCGTTTGTTGTGAGTGGAATATCGCCGAAAGAAAGCGATTTTATAGTTAACCCAACAACACCGAAATCACCAAACGAAACACCCACGCCGCCGTAGCTAACACCGATATCTCCCAAATAACTCATGGAAGAGAACATCCCTTCAGCCCCATACTTTATCAAGCTGAGACCGGCAGGATTCCAGTGTATTGCTTCGACTCCTGAAGTGTTTGAGATGGTGGCACCACCCATTGCAAAATCGCGAGCACCCACGGGAATTAGTAATTCATTGGCTGCCGCAGTGCCTATCCTTTTATTTTGAGCCTCAGTAAAATTAAAAACAACTAAAATTACAAGGCATATTAAAAAGGCGGTATATAAATATTTATTTTTCATATTTCATTCTCCTTTTAATATTATTTTAGCCTTAGAATACATCTGGAACTTCTTGTTCTTGAATTATAGCTACCTTTACAATCTTGGTAACCCCTACGTCAGGCATATCGACGTGAGCTATGTAAATACCGCTTGCCACTGGAAAATTATGCTCATTATTAAGATCCCATTTAAAGAACTGTGAAGGGTCCTCTTTTGTGAGAGTTCGCACTAATTGACCAGCCAAGTTGAATATTCTTATTGTTGCTTTCGCAGGTAATTTGTTGAATGTTACAAACCTAACAAACCGGTTTGTTTCGGCAGGATTGAAAGCATAATAAGGATTTGGATACACGCCAACTTTTTGTGCATCGATTTTAGCAAGTGCATCCGAAAATGTCGGTGCGGTAGTCGTGAACTGATACATGTCTGTACCGGCAACGATCGGGTTGGCAAACTTCACCTTATACACATCGCCATTCTTCCACTTCGATGTGCCACCCTGTTCGAAAAAGAGCAGCCAGCCGATTTTCTGATCGTTCGGGAACATTCTTGTGGTCTGTGCCGTGGCTGCATCGTATGGGGTGTAAATTACCACGATGTAATCGCGACCTGTCATGCGGTAACGCGGTTCCTGACCAGCCGTGTTTGGATCACCAACGAAGTTGGTATAGGGCGCACGACCATCGGCATTACGATTAATCAGAGCATAGTTGAGCTGACGGTTGTTTTCAATATCCCAAAGTTCAAAAGATGAACGCATCTGCACATTCAAGTGGCTTGTTTCAGTGACTGTTTGTAAACCGAATGAGGTGCGCTGCCACTGCGTTGTCCATTGACCACCCGTAGTGATAGGTGCATCGTTGTTACTCAGACCACTCGCATCGTTTCCTGTGAAGCGAATTTCAAGGTCGGCTTGCATGTCTGTCAATACTGGATCCGGGGGAATGTCTGCGCCTACCATCGATGACTTGTAAAGTCCTGTCACACCACCGAAGACTGTATAATCACCCCACAGGGATAATAAACCGCCCGTTGGGGGCACGGTCTGTGCATGCGAAAGGATGGTTATAGGCGGACTGTATGTGAGTTTGGACACGTTCACCTGCATACCATCAAAGATAATATAGTTTTCATCACCGGAAATGTTCGTCTGCTTTGCCCGTTGCGTCGTTCCCTCGTGAACGGTCCATGATCGGACCGGTGAACCCGCAACCGTGTCAATGACCCATCCGATGTCGTATGTTGCAGTTTTCAGTGCCGTCGGGTCGATCACCTTTGCAACAACAGTCGCATCACCCGAGCCGCCAGTCTTTGTAACAGTTACCAAGTCACCGTACGCTGAGGGGAATCGGGTTCCGGGATTTGTGGAGTGCGGACGGACAGTATATATTATTGGACTTGATTCAAGTGCAGTTGGTAAAAAGTCGGTAACTGTTGACCGGCTATAAGCAGTTACTGCTAAATAATATTCCTGACCATTATTTAATTTATCGATATCTAATATGTGATCTCGATTAAATCGAAAATAACGAGTTATTCCGCTATTAGAACCAAATTGAACTGGCAACAATAATATTTCACCCGAACTAACATCGAATTTTCGGTCGAGAATTACTGTCGGCTCTGTTTCTAAATCGAAAGTGGTAAGCCGTTTTGCTTCGGCTAAACTTGCTGATCGCCTTGGTAATTGATAAACGTTATAACCTTCGAATACAAACTCACCTGGTTGGCTAATTGTATTTTCGGTCTTATCGACTGCTGAAAGATTACTACCCCATTCCAGAACAATTTCGCCATCGAGTTCTGCGATTTTGACAGCGGGTGGTGGCGGTGAAGGTGTTACCTGGAAGAGAGCATCGTATGTTGTTTGGACAAATTGATCATAAAATTTCATCACATTTATGCTTGATAACCTATCGGCACCTAAACCAGCTACTGTCCCAACAACAACTTCTTGAGTATCTCCGGGTGCAAGTGTAAATGGACCGGTATTTAAAACAATTCGGCGATCACCAGGTATCAACGACCATTCTGTACCTAAACCGTCAATAAAACCTGTTTTCCGCACAGGATCCCCATTGAGGGGGAATTTAGTTTCAGGAACTCCTGTTGGATGAGGATATAACCTCCAACGTGCTGTGGAAGCATCAGGCACATAACCTTGCAACATTCTCCACCATCTTAAACCACCTTCATAATTAAACGGTGGATCGCTAATACCACTACCTGCAGAGAAATATGCAAAAGAAGTCATCGGCATATTTTTCTTCCCATATACCCTCTTGAGGTTGAAAACACCAGAATCTGTTGGGAGACCGGAGACTAATGGACCTTGTAAAAAATCGTATCCAACGGCGGGTGGTTGGAGACCGAATTTTTTAAATTCTGCATCAATCGCATTACCATTATAAACGTAACCTAAACTAAGTGGTTTACCGGTAACAGGTGGGAAGAGATTCATATCTACTCCGCATAAATCGTCACCATACGACCCTAAATCAGGGTCAGACCATTGGGCGAAGAACATACTATCGATATAAAACGATCCTTTCACTCCTCCACCGATATCAACACCACCTTTGTTTATGAACTTAATTTTCTTGAAGTATAAATTACCCATAGCATCGGTACGTTTATAACCCCACAACGTAATTTGTGCCTCAAGCCCTAATGGCTCTGAACCAAATAAACCTGTAGATGCGCTTCGATCGAGGTCGTTGATTACTGTCCAAATAACCTGATCTGCCGGTGAATTTGGATCAGCTCCAGCAAGTCCCGGCTCATCATAATTGTGTGCTATAAGAGAATCAGTATTAAAGATTGCACCTTTTGTAACATCATAATTAAACGGTTTGGGCTTTTGGTAACCCGCTGTGCCGTTTCTTTCGATGTACGGGGCTCCATAAGCTACGGGCCACTCATCCCAATCTTTCGCGTATTGATTCGTAATTTGATCGGTTTGTGATTTTGTTACACTGGATACCGGAATTTCAAAAGATTCGGAGGCATCTCGTATCAGTTCTTGCATATCCATCTGGGCGTAATCCCTCCGGACTCTATAAATACGAACATCAGGATCAGCAGGAGATTGAGCTACAGCCGATGCACCTGTACCAATGATACGACCAGCACGCGTACCAATGTTATAAGTTTGACCGCCAACACGGATAAGTTGTGTTGGTGCAGGTGTAGTTAAGCCAGAATCTGTATAAGCTTTTCCACCCCATACAAAACCGTCCTGATAAATTACCCATTTTGTTCCACGTGGAAAATATGAACCGTCATCACCCGTGGGTGAATGGTTTTGTTGTCCGTCTGCCCGCATCCAAGTTGTGATATTATTAATATTCAGAATTTGGTAAAGGGGCGTACCTGTTGGTTTCATCAACGACATATCTTTTTGGCGATTATTTTTATCTGGAATACCAGCGCCAAAAACAGTAGAGCATAAAAAGCCGAAGACCACAACAAGTATTGATAGTAATTTTAATTTTTTTATGTTCATTTTTAGCAACTCCTTTTTAATTTTGAGTTATGTTTATATTATATTTCAAGTCGTAAACCAAAACGAACCTGACGCGGCGTACCGAACAAATCGTTTCCGGTAGCCACCATATAAGCCCAACGGTTCTGTGAATTAATGGCTTTATAGAAATCGGTGTAGTTAGGAATTTGGTGGAATGGTGTTGCCGATGGATTACCTAACCAGCCATCGTCCTGGGCAGTTCCGGTTGTTGGATATACGTTCAATATGTCCTTTGTGTTGAGTAAATTAATAATATTTACATATAATTCAGCATCGATTACACCAAGGTTGAATTTTTTACTAAAGTTGAGGTCGATATTATATACCCAAGGAGTGGTCGAACTGTTGAGTGGTTCGGTCGGGAAGCTTGCACGAGCATCGTTCAGAGGTTCAACACCGACGTTCCAAACGTCTGCTTGTCCGATTTCTTTCAACTCTTTTATTTTAGTATATGCATGTCCGCTATTGAACGAGAGTATCATATTGACACCCATTTGTTCTAATATTGGACCACCATCGCCTTTAGCAAATCTGTAATCGAGCAACAATGTGCCTGAATGAGTTTGGTTAAAATCGAGCGGGTTTATGAAGCTTGTCGGACGTCCAATGTTTTGTTCAACAGCTCCGAATGAAGAGCGTGAATTCGAACCTGTTCCGCGGGCATCGGATAATGTGTAATTAAACTTTGAAGCTAATCGGTTAGTACGACGTAGCTCAAGCGTTAATTCCAACCCCTTTATTGTTCCAAAATCATCGTTCAAGTATGCAGTGAACAATTTACTACCAGCTTCATTAACGTACGAACGAACCTGTAATTGGTCTTTTATGTCTTTGTAAAATCCGCTAACTGTAAATGCAAAATTATCAGATAACGTTTGACGAATACCCATCTCGTATTGAGTTGTTCTTTCGGGTATCATCAGGTATCCAACTGGAGTTAAGAATGCATTTCCACGAGTTATCGGACTGACTGTACGGCTGAGAGTTGTGTTTCCAATGTACAGTTGATTCAAAGATGGCATCTGTGCGTATTTTCCGTACATCGCATAGAATACTGTTACATCGGTAACAGGAAATGAAAAACTAACACGAGGTAACACCAGATTAAACGGTTTCGCCTCCTCTAATTTTTCTTCATCTATTACATCTAAATCAGTATTGAAATCGGGTTGTAGAGGATCTTTGAACGTTTTATTCTTCGTATCGAAGTATTCGTAACGGAGACCCAAATTAAGAATAATGTCCTGATATTCTAATTTATTTTGTAAATAAGCTGATGCAAAAAGTGGCTTTCGTGGTGCATCGAATCCCGAACTTGCCTCATTACCATCAACATCGTAGCCATAATGATTGATAGTTCCTGCTTTAGATAATCGGACGCGTCTTTCATAATCATCAGCGAAGGTTCGGGGTGTTCTTCCGTCCGTACCGTAGAGATACTCCATAGCATTCTGAATATTACCTACTGCATAATTGCGGGCGATCCATGAATCTAATCTGGTACCGAATTTTATTTCCCAATTAGATGTAAGTTGAGAAGTTAGGTCGCCTGCAAAACCGTAAGATGTTTGTTGGTTTTTAAAGTAAGAATTATTGGGTGCATTTTCGTGTGTCATCAAAAATGCATTAATTATGTTATAAGGTAGTGGACCTGCGTAAGGGCGTCGGAATCCAGTGTAACCTAATTCAGCATTTTTAGTACTATCGGTATATGATTTCCAGTCGTCACCAAAATCAGGATCAACACGCCTGAAGTATCGATTCTGGTAAGAGAGTGCTACTTCGTAGTAAGTTTTTGGATTAACAACATGAGTAAATCTGAAATTTGCAAATCCGGTTGTGTTGTGATCGATACGCGACCGCTTGTTGAAATACCGGGTTAAAGCGACGGGCCATCTGTTATCGAATGGCGATTTATCGTATGTGTAACTTCCGGATAGTTTGAACTTCATTGATTGTAACTCATAATTCAGGTTACCCTGCCCTGAGTAATTTTGCAACCAATTGCCCGGGACATAATTCTTCTTGAATTCGATCGGACCAGGGAGCGATCTACCGGGCGCTTCATCGTTAATATCCGTAACAATATTTTTGAAACTGAAAGGTTCGATGAACCTTAGGCTGCGATTTCTAATAAATTGATGTTGACCAGCTACGAAAAATTTTAAATTTTTCACCGCAGGACCGCTAATCGTAGCCACCATATTTGTGTAACCAAACGATGATGAACCAAGATAGTCGGCACCGGGTTTAGCAAGGTTATCGGTTAGGAAATCGACCGAGCCTTTGTAGCTGCTTTGTCCTGTTCGTAGAGTAGTTCGTGCGATACCAGAGTTTGCACCGCCAAATTCTGCAGTATAACCACCGGCTTGCAACTGAAGTTCTTCAATAGCTTCCTGAATTACCGAAAAAGTTTGTGCATTGGTAATAGGATTTGTTGTAGAAGCGCCATCAACAAAATATGCAATTTCGCCTGAACGTCCACCGCGCACATAAAGTAGATTATCTTGATCTACTACTCCAGCTTGCAGACTCAAAATATTTTCAAGTCCACGGATAGGAAGATTTCTGATATCTTCCTGTGTTGTAACTCGGACTGTGTTGGTTGTGTTTCGTTGAATAAGCGGACGTTCGGCAAAAATATCTACTGCATCAACTTGAACAGCTTCGCTTAGAAGTTGAAAATTTTGAGTAGTAGTAAAATTCGAGAGGACACGAACGTTTGAGATTGTAACTGTAGCATAACCGACATAGGATGCCTTTATGCTATATGTTCCGGGTGGAACACTTAAAATAAAAAACTCACCATTGATATCGCTTGCTGCACCCATCATAGTGCCTTCGAGAGACACTGTTGCACCAATCAGGGGCTCACCGTTAGTTTTATCGGTGATGATACCACGTAACTTACCATCTTGTGCAGATGTAACAACTGTTACTAATAGAATAGTGAGAAATAAAGCTAGTAATTTTTTAATCATGATTTTAACCTCCTTATGTTATAAGTTGATTGTTGAGTTAAAAACATAGTAACATGTAATGTGAATTATTTGAACTAAATGTATTACAAAAAACAACTTGAATATTGATAAAACCTGTTATCAACAAACTTCACGGAAAATATAATGAATTAAAATGTATATGTCAAGTGTTTTATTAAACAAAAGCTTTTTTTTATATATAAATCAGGTGCCCATTGGATATTCCATACATTCGACTGACGAAAAATGTTCCAGAGACCACTCAAAATGACTAAATAAAGCTGTTTTTGAGTTGATTTTGAACTTTACCCAATAATTCGCTGCTTCCCTTCCCTATTAATGCTGAATATGGTAGGAGCTCCTGACAAAATTTGCCCATCAGCATTTGATAAGTTTTCATCTGTTTAGCCCGCTCGTTTTGTGTTAATTTATCAATTTTGTTTAAAATTAAAAAATATGGAATATTTAAAGAGTTTAAATATTCATTCATGGTTTTATCGGAATCAAGTGGTTCACGCCTCGCATCTATTATTAGTATCCCTAATTTTATGTTCAAATCAGAACTAAAAAAACTATCCATCATGCTTTTCCATTCTGCAGACTCTTTGCCCGATACTTTTGCATAACCGTAACCGGGTAAATCAACAAAATAAAATTCGTTGTTGATTAAATAATAATTTATTTGCCGTGTCTTACCTGGTTCGTTGCTAGTGCGGGCAATTTTTAGTTTAAGTAGTGAATTTATAAGAGATGATTTCCCAACGTTTGATCTACCGATAAAAACAACAAGTGGTTCTTCGATTTTTGGGAATGAATATTTTTTGTTACCCTCGACAGCGGCTACAACATATTTTAATTCTGCTTGATTAACTTTGTGCTCTTTGAAATCTATCTGAATTATTTTATTCCGATTTTGTTTGTGTAGTTGCTACCTTCTTTTCCGATTTTTTCCAACCTCGCTTAACTGATTTTGTTTTTTCGGTTGGTTTCGTTGTTTCTTTACCTAATCCATAATCAACGAGTTCAAGTAAGCCCATTTGTGCGGCATCGCCTAAACGGTGTCCGAGTTTAATAATTCGTGTATATCCACCAGGACGTGTAGCAACTTTCGGTGCAATTTCTCCGAAGAGTTCAGTAACAACTTCTCTATCTTTAATGAAGCGTGCAATTTCTCTTCTTGCGTGCACATTTTTCGGTGTGCCTGTTTCTTCAGTAGCAATTGCATTTTTTGCGCGAGTTATTAATTTCTCTACGTAAGGGCGAGCTTCTTTAGCCTTTGTCAATGTTGTTGTAATTCTCTTATTTTTTAATAAAGCTGTAGATAAAGAGATGAGCAAAGCTTTTCTATGGCTTGCTGTTCGTTTTAATTTTCTACCAGATTTTCTATGTCGCATAAATTCTTCCTGTTTATTCGTTTAAATATTTATCTACATCCATGCCGAAAGTCAGTCCGTATTCTTCAATAATTTCTGTAAGTTCCGACAACGATTTTCTGCCAAAATTTCGAAATTTAAGAAGCTCCGGAATATCACAACGCACAAGGTCGCCTAATGTATGTATATCACCCGAAAGAAGAACATTATGCGATCGCACTGAAAGTTCGAGATCGTCAACTGGAGTTTTTAAAATTTCTCTGATTCTGGCAATTTCAGCTTCCGATTGTGTTCCGTTTGACTCAATACCGGATTCACCTTCGTAATTAATAAATAATTGTATATGTTCGCGTAGTATTTTTGCTGCCTGTGTCATTGCATCATCAGGTGCGATTGAGCCATCTGTTTGAACCTCTAAAATTAATTTTTCGAAGTCTGTTTGTTGTCCTACTCTTGTTGGTTCAATTGTAAAACGAACATTAACGATCGGAGAATAAATGGCATCGACAGGTATAACGCCCATTATTTGATCGTCCGGAACATACTCTTCGGCAGGAACAAAACCACGTCCATGACCAACATACAAGTCGATATCTAATTCAGCTCCTTTATCGAGTGTTGCGATCTGCTGGTTTAAATTTAATATTTCAATATCGTCGTTTGCTTTCTGTATATCTGCTGCTGTTATTTGTTTGGGTCCTTCGAAATACAGAGAAATTTTTGTAGCATTATTATCCAATAATTTCAGCCGCACTGATTTCAAATTTAAAATCAGTTCTGAAACATCTTCTTTTATCCCTTCGATAGTTGAAAACTCGTGTAACACACCTTTTATCTGAATAGCATTAAAAGCAGCGCCAGTTAGTGACGACAAAAGTACCCGGCGCATTGTATTTCCTAACGTTACGCCATACCCTTTTTCAAGCGGTTGAAGAATAAATTTTCCGTAAGTATTGGTGAAAGAAGGTGCATCCACTTCAAGCTTTTCAGGCATATGTAAGTTCGATGAATTAATATTCATAAATCTCTCCTATTATCAAATTCATAATTATATCAGTCTCATTGCTATTTAGAATACAATTCAACAATGAGCTGTTCGTTTGCATTAAGTGGAATATCGGCTCGTTCCGGGTGATTCAGAAAAGTTCCTGTCATTGCCCCTTTATCAAGAACTAACCACGGTAACATAGCATTATCGCGCATACGTTTTAAAGATAAGTGAATGATATCTAATTTTTTGCTGTTTTCTCTCACTTGAATAACGTCGCCGGGACCAAGCAGGTATGATGGAATGTTCACGACTTTGTTGTTGATCATAAAATGTCGATGAGTTACTAATTGGCGAGCAGTTTTACGAGAAGGAGCAAACCCAAGTCGGTAAACTACGTTATCGAAGCGGCGTTCGAGTGTCTTGACAAGAATTTCGCTTGTTCGTCCTGTTTGTTTTAATGCTTTTAAGAAATAATTATGGAATTGAGTTTCCATCAAACCATACATGCGGCGAACTTTTTGTTTTTCGCGAAGTTGAACTCCATAAACCGAAATTTTTTGACGACGTGATTGACCGTGCTGTCCGGGCGGGTAGCTTCGTTTGTCAACCGGACATTTTTCGGTGAAACACTTTGTTCCCTTTAAAAACAATTTTTGTCGTTCTCTTCTGCATAATCTACAGCTCGATTCTAAATATCTTGCCATGCTTTTGTATAACCTTCTTTCTTTTATTTTACTTTATTAAACTCTACGGCGCTTTGGCGGACGACAGCCGTTATGCGGAATGGGAGTAATATCCCGTATCGCACTAATTTCCAACCCAACTGTTTGCAAAGAACGCATTGCAGCTTCGCGACCGGAACCGGGTCCTTTAACAAAAACTTCCACTTTTCTTAATCCTAAAGCGTATGCTTCTTTTGCTGCAGCTTCGGCAGTAACCTGAGCGGCAAAGGGAGTATTCTTACGTGAACCTTTGAACCCGTTTTTACCGGCAGAAGATGAACTTATTGTATTACCGTATATGTCAGTAATTGTAACGAGTACATTATTGAATGTTGCTTTAACAAAAACTTTTCCGCTAACATCAACTTGCTGGCGTTTCTTCTTTTTAGCTGCTGCTGTTGTAACATTTGCCATTTATAAACTCCAATTCTTTTTATTTCATTATTGATATATCAAATTACTTCTTAGCTGCCACTTTCTTCTTTCCGGCAACAGTTTTACGTTTACCTTTACGCGTACGCGAATTAGTTTTTGTTCTTTGTCCACGTACCGGTAATCCTTTTCTGTGTCGAAGTCCGCGGTATGAGCCAATATCCATCAAACGTTTGATATTCATTTGGACTTCACTGCGGAGTGCCCCCTCTACTTTTATATCCGAGGTAATAATTGAACGTATCTTTGCCACTTCATCGTCCGATAACTCACTTATTCGTTTGCCGAAGTCAACACCGGCTTTTGTTAGTATCTGTTGGGCAGTAGATAGACCGATTCCGAATATGTATGTTAAGCCGATCTCAGCTCTCTTATTTTTGGGTAAATCAATACCTGCTATACGAGCCACTTCTTATTCCTTTCGTAATTAAATTAACCTTGACGTTGTTTGTGCTTTGGATTTTTTTTACATATAACGTAAACATAACCTTTACGTCTGACAATCTTGCAATTTTCGCATAATTTTTTTACAGATGAACGAACTTTCATTTTTTATCTCCTTATTTATATCTATACGTAATTCGCCCCTTGGTTAAATCGTAAGGGGATAATTCGACAGTAACTTTATCGCCAACAAGTATTTTAATAAAATTCATACGCATTTTTCCTGAAACGTGTGCAATAATTTCATGATTGTTCTCTAATCGAACTCTGAACATTGCATTTGGCAGCGTTTCGATTATTGTTCCATCCATTTTTATTGGACCTTGTTTAGCCATTTATTTACTTAGTTAAAATTTCCGGTTCTGAATCAGTTATATATACCGTATGTTCAAAATGTGCCGACGGCTTACCATCTAATGTTTTTACAGTCCAACCATCAGAATTAAATCGTACCTTATATGCACCATAATTTACCATTGGCTCAATCGCCAAAGTCATTCCGCTTTTAAGCGACTCGCCGGTGCCGGCTTGTCCGAAATTTGGGATCTGAGGTTCTTCGTGTAAACTTCTGCCAATACCGTGTCCGACCAAATCGCGAACAACCGAAAATCCTGCTTCTTCAACATGCTTTTGAACCGCTGAAGATATATCGAAGACCCGATTTCCGTTCAACGCTTTCTCAATTCCTTTATACAACGATTGTTCAGTGATTTCCAACAATCGTTTTTTTTCGTCGGATATTTTACCGACTGCGAACGACTTAGCACCGTCGCCGTAGTAATTATTTTTCTTCACACCAACATCTATCGAAATTATTTCACCTTCAATCAATTTACGATCGCCTGGAATTCCGTGAACAACTTCGTCTTCAACCGAAGTGCATAATGTAGCCGGATACAAATTTTTCTTATCGGCGCCGTATCCTTTGAATGCCGGTTCAGCATTTTGTGAACGAATATAATCTTCTGCTATAATATCTAATTCTTTTGTAGTAACGCCGGGTTTTATTGAAATTTCTAACAACTTTAAAACTTCAGCAACAATCCTGCAACTTTCACGCATCAATTCAATTTCTGATTTCGTCTTAATCAAAATCCTCGTCATATCATCAATTAAAATATATCCTAGCCACGACGTCCTTTTAGATGACCTTTTTTCAAGAAACCATCGTAGTGCCGCATTAACAAGTGCGATTCAACTTGTTGCAGAGTATCTAAACCAACACCTACAATAATTAAAAGACTTGTGCCGCCGAAAAAGCTTGCGAACGAACCTGTAACACCTAACTTCATCATAAAGGTTGGTAAGATAGCAACGAAAGCTAAGAAAAATGAACCCGGTAAAGTAATTTTTGTAAGAATATTATCAACAAAATCGGATGTATTTTTGCCAGGTCGAATGCCGGGAATAAATCCACCTTGCTTCTGCATAGTTTCGGCTACATCTTTAGGATTAAAAGCAATAGCTGTATAAAAATATGTGAAGAATACAATTATCAAACCAAAAACAAAGGAATAAAAATAAGAATCGTATTGAAAATACGAAGCTATACTTCCCATAAATTCGCTTTCAGGGAAAAAAGTAAGTATCGTACTCGGAATAAACATAATCGACTGAGCGAAAATTATAGGCATAACACCTGCTGTATTTACACGCATCGGTATGTATTGAGTAACACCGCCATAAATTTTTCTACCGATAACTCTTTTCGCATATTGAACAGGGATGCGTCGTGTTCCTTGAGTCATAAAAATAACACCGGCAATTATTGCAACCATTGCAGCGATAATTACGATTTCGATAATTATGCTGCGGGCACCTGAACTTACTAACTGATATTCATCTAAAATTGCGTGAGGCAAACGAGCAATAATTCCGATAAAGATAATTAGCGATATTCCATTGCCTATCCCCCGTTCGGTAATTTGTTCGCCAAGCCACATCATAAATATAGTACCAGAAGTTAGTACAATAATTGTGCTGACCATAAAACCTATGCCTTGAACTTCAGGCGGCACGATTGAAACTCCGGCGGCTTGCATATTAATTAACCGGACACTCACTCCCCATCCTTGGAGGATAGAAACTAAAACAGTTCCGTACCGAGTAATCTGCGTGATTTTTTTCCTGCCTTCTTCGCCTTCTTTCGAAAGTTTTTGGAAGTAAGGAACTACAGCACCCAACAATTGAATAATAATAGAGGCACTTATGTAAGGCATGATACCAAGAGCAAATATTGCAGCATTCTCGAAGGCACCACCTACAAACATATCGTACAAACCAAAAAGAGTATTTGCTGATTGATTGCGAACTGCTTCGGCGAGTGCTGCAGCATCGACACCGGGAAGTGTAATGTGCGCACCGATACGAACTACAATTAGAATTATAGCAGTAAATATAATTCGCTGCCTAAGTTCTTGAATTTTAAAGATATTTCGGAAACTTTCGCTGATCTTTGCCATTTTTACTTATTAAAAGAAATGGTTAATGATTTTCCCCCAGCCGATTCAATTTTCTTGTTCGCTGTAGCGCTGAAGGCGTGTGCTGTAACATCTAATTTAGATTTTAATTCGCCGGTACCTAAAATTTTAACAGGAAGTGTTTTTTTTGAAACTGCTCCGATGTTATGTAAAATTTCTGGATTAACTAAACCATCAGGAAATTTTCCGGTTGCGGCAAGAGTTTCTAAATTTTGAACGTTTACAACTTGAAATTCAACTCTTGATATGTTTGTAAAACCAAACTTAGGAACACGCCGTGATAGCGGCATCTGTCCGCCTTCGAACCATGGACGGTAGCTTACACCGGAACGTGATTTTTGTCCCTTGTGTCCTTTGGTTGCAGTTCCGCCGTGTCCTGATCCTTGACCACGACCGATACGTTTTCGTTTTTTGCGTGAGCCTTCGTTGTATTTTAAATTCGATAATAATGCTTTTGCCATATGCGTATTATTCTTTAATTTCTTCTACTTTTATAAGATGTATTACTTTGTTAATCATTCCTCTTATTTGAGGTGTCTCGGTTTTGATAACTGAATGATTGGGTTTCCCTAATCCTAAAGCTTTTATAGTACGTTTATGAGCTTCGAGTGTGTCGATTATGCTATAAACTTGTGTTATTTTAATTTTCTTTTGAGTCATAACAATTCCTAATCATTTACGTTCGGTTCATTTTGAAACAATTCCTGATGTGATATGCCTCGCCGTGAAGCAATCTGTTGTGCATCCGACAAACTTAACAATCCTACTAAAGTTGCTTTCACAACGTTGTGAGGATTAGATGAGCCGAGCGATTTTGTTAACACGTCTTTGACACCGGCTGATTCCAATACTGCACGAACCCCCCCACCAGCAATCAAACCTGTGCCGGGAGAAGCTGGTTTTAGCAGAACTTTTGCAGCGCCGTATTTAGCAATAATAGGATGTGGAATTGTTCCTTTAACGATTTTCACTTTTACCACATTCTTTTTTGCGTCATCAATTCCTTTTGCGATGGCATCACTGACTTCATTGGCTTTACCGAGTCCGACACCAACGTGACCATTTCCGTCGCCTACAACAACGATCGCATTAAAGCTGAAACGGCGTCCGCCTTTTACAACTTTTGCTACGCGATTGATATGAACTATTTTATCTTTTAGTTCAAGTTCACTTGTTTTAATTCGTGCCAAATTTATTACTCCATATGTTTAAAATTTTTATTGTATTCATACTTTCTGCTGCCGGGGGAGGATTCGAACCTCCACGTACGGCTCCAAAGGCCGCTGTCCTGCCATTAGACTACCCGGCAATTTGACAGCAACAGGAAGGTTCAAGATTTCATTCTTAGAATTTCAATCCACCCTCTCGGGCACCATCAGCTATCGCTTTAACATTACCATGATATCGGAATCCGCCTCTATCAAATACAACAGTTTGAATTTTATTTTCTATTGCTTTCTTTGCAAGATGAATTCCGACTAACTTTGCTAGTTCAGTTTTACTCTTTATTTCTTTAATCGAATCTTGTAAATCTTTCGACCGGGTTGATACAAATACTATAGTATTGCCCTTAGTATCATCGATGAGTTGAGCGTAAATATGCTTCAGACTACGATAAACCGATAATCGCGGACACTCAGTAGTTCCGGAAATATTTTTACGAATATGTTTACGAATGCGGTCGCGGTTTTTAAATTTTGCTTTATTTATCATATCTCAATTTTCCTAATAACTTATTATTTTGAACCGGCTGATGCTGCAGTTTTACCGGCTTTACGACGAATGTATTCACCTTCGTATTTTACCCCTTTACCTTTGTATGGTTCCGGCGGTCGGAACGAGCGAATCTTTGCTGCAACAAGTCCTACAAGATATTTGTCTATTCCTTGAATCATTATACTAGTCGGTGTGGGGGCTGCAATATTTATTCCTTGAGGAGGAACAAAGAAAATAGGATGCGAAAAGCCGAGTGCTAACTGGATTCCTTTTCCTTTGATTTCAGCTTTATAACCTACGCCTACGATTTCGAGTTTTTTCTGATAACCTTCAGAAACACCGTGTACCATGTTGGCAACCAAAGCACGCCATAAGCCATGAAGGGCTTTATCTCGTTTGTCTTCGGAACTTCTCTTAAGTATAATTTCATTTCCTTCGACCGCAACAGAAATACTGTCGGGCTTTTGGGATGTTAAATTACCTTTTGTTCCGGCAACCTGTATCTCGTTGCCGTTAATTTCTATTTTAACCCCTTTAGGGATTGGAATTGGTTTACGACCTACTCTTGACACTTTTTATAGCTCCTTTATTACCAAATATGACATAAAACTTCGCCGCCAATACCTTCGAGGTATGCTTGTTTCTCTGTCATTATTCCTTTTGATGTTGATATTAATGCTATTCCGAGACCACCTAAAACACGTGGCATTTCGTCGGACTTCACATATACCCGTAATCCGGGCTTGCTAATTCGTTTTAAACCTGATATAACACTTTTACCTGCATTGTAACGAAGTTCTATAATCAGTTTGCTCGAATGTTCTTCGGCTACTTCGGTAAAATCGGCAATGTATTTTTTTTCTTTGAGAAGGCGAGATATTTCCCTTTTCACACCCGAGCATGGAATTTCGACTCGTTTGCGTTTTGCACCTAAGGAATTTCGCAATCTTGTAAGATAATCGGCTATTGGATCAGTTACGCTCATATTTATCCATTAAATTTATTAATTTCATTTATTTTTAAGTAATTACCAGCTAGCTTTTTTTACGCCCGGGATTTTCCCGTCTAAGGCAAGCTTACGAAAACACAATCGACATATTCCATATTTTCGGTAGTATGCTCTGGATCTTCCGCAGATATTGCACCTGTTATGTTGTCGTGTCGGATATTTGGGTGTTCTTTTGGCTTTCACCCGCATTGCTAATCGTGCCAAGTAATTCTCCTATATATTTATTATTGCGGTTTAACAAATGGCATTCCGAACGCTTTTAACAGTTCGTATGCTTCTTGATCAGTTTTTGCTGTTGTAACAAATGTAATATCCATTCCAAAAACCTTTGTTACTTTATCAACGTCTATTTCTGGAAAAATAATTTGTTCTTTGACACCTAAAGTATAGTTACCTCTACCGTCGAACGACTTGTCGGATAGTCCGCGGAAGTCGCGAATTCGCGGCATTGTAACATTCACCAATCTATCGAAAAATTCCATCATCCGGTGCCGTCTGAGTGTTACGCTAACTCCTATAGGCATTCCTTCGCGAAGTTTAAAATTCGATATCGCTTTTTTCGAACGTCGAACTACTGTCTTCTGACCGACAATATATTCTAATTCTTTAACAATCAATTCGATCAGTTTAGGGTCTTGCGTTGCTTGCCCTACTCCTACATTCACACATATTTTATCTAATTTCGGAACCTGGGAAACACTTTTATAACTGAATTTTTCCATCAATTTAGGAATAATTTCTTTATTATAAAATTCCGACAGCCGAGGGGCAACGCCCTTTTCGATTACAGTTGTAGCAGAGCCTGCTGCTGGTTTTGCTTCTTTTACGCTCTTAGGAGCTTTTTCTTTTGCCATAATTTTCTAGTTCAATAATTTGTTAGAACATTTCTTCACAATTTTTGCAGACACGCATCATGTGTTTTCGACTACTTATTGCATCTTTAACTTGAACACGTCCAACACGCGAAGCTTCGTTACACTTAGGACAAATGACCATAACATTGGACAAGTTGACGGGAGCTTCTTTTTGGACGATGCCACCTTTTGGATTTTTTTGTGATGGACGTGAGTGACGTTTAGTTATATTCACGCCTTCAACTATTACACGGTTTGTTTCGCGAAAAACCTTCAACACTTTTCCGGTTTTTCCTTTTGCGTTTCCGTTAATTATAATTACGTTATCGTTTTTATGAATTTTCATTTTATTTCCTTTACAGAACTTCGGGTGCTAATGAAATTATTTTCATGAAATTTTTATCACGAAGTTCGCGTGCAACCGGACCGAATATACGGCTTCCGCGTGGTTCACCTTGTGCATTAAGCAACACAGCAGCATTTTCGTCAAAACGGATATATGATCCGTCGTTACGACGAGTTTCTTTTTTTGTTCGCACTATTACTGCGCGCGATACTTCCCCTTTTTTAACACCGGCACCAGGGATTGCACTTTTTACTGAAACTACTATTATATCTCCAATACCTGCGTATCTACGATCGTGACCACCAAGGACACGAATACATTGTACTTTTTTGGCACCGGAATTATCGGCTACTATTAAATTGGTTTCTTCTTGTATCATAATCTGAATTCCTTTTTCGCTTAGACAGCTTTTTCAACAATTTCAACAAGGCGCCAACGTTTATGTTTACTGAGTGGGCGGGTTTCCATTACTTTTACTACATCGCCTACATTTGCTTCTTGTTTTTCGTCGTGCACCATTAACTTCGTAGTGCGTTTATAATATTTTCGATATATCGGATGAGGTATCCGTCCTTCAACAGCTATCACAATGCTTTTTTGCATCTTGTTGCTTACAACTGTCCCTACTTTTATTTTCCGTACCGTATTTCTTTCAGTCATCTTACTTCAATATCCTTTATTGTTTTGCTTTCTCTTGGTTCTCTTTTTCAAGAAGAATAGTTTTTAAGCGCGCTATGTTCCGCCGTGCTGACCGAACTTGAATCGGGCTCGATAACTGACGGGTTGCTAATTGAAATTTCAAATGACTCAAGTTTATTTCTTCTTCTTGTATGCGCTTTCGAATTTCTTCAGCTGTTAATTGTTTGATTTCGTGGGATTTCATCTTCTTCTTTCAATAGATTAAATATTAACTCGCTTCGTAACCTATACGTGTTACCATTTTGGTTTGAATAGCAAGTTTACGACTTGCAATATACATAGCTTCTTCAGCGACATCTTTTTTAATACCGCCTACTTCAAACAGAATGGTACCGGGTTTTACAACTGCTACCCAGAATTCAGGGGCACCTTTTCCGCTACCCATACGCGTTTCAGCAGGTTTTTTTGTTACCGGCTTATCGGGGAAAATTCGTATCCAAACTTTTCCCTCACGCTTCATCAATCGCGTTAACGCTACACGAGCCGCCTCGATTTGTCGTTGAGTTATCCATCCGGGTTCCAACGCTTTCAATCCGAAATCACCGAAAGATATTGTGGCTCCGCGAGTAGCTTTGCCTTTCATCCTGCCGCGTTGAGTTTTTCTGTATTTTACACGTTTTGGTAATAACATTTCAATTATCCATTATAATAATTTTTAATAAGGAGTGCCGCCTAAAATTTCGCCTTTACAAATCCATACTTTAATACCGATGGCACCGTAAATTGTTTGGGCGGTTGTTGTAGCATAATCGATATCGGCACGCAGAGTATGCAGTGGAATTCTGCCTTCTTTGTATTGTTCTGTTCGTGCAATTTCGGCGCCGCCTAACCGACCTGCACACATTATACGGATTCCTTCGGAACCCATACGCATTGCCGAAGTTATAGAGCTCTTCATAGCGCGACGGAACGAAACTCGACCCTCGATTTGTCCGGCGATAGTTTCTGCAACTAAATAGGCATCCAATTCCGGTCGTTTAATTTCGCTTATCAGAAGTTTAACTTCTTTGTTTGAAATCTTTTTCAGTTCTTCTTCTAATTTAGTAATTTCCTGACCACTCCGTCCGATAACAATACCTGGGCGTGATGTAAAAATTGTTATGCGGGCATGTTTTGGTGTTCGTTCGATCATAATTTTTGATATACCAGCTTTTTTTAACCGGGTACGGATATAATTACGGACAGTTATATCTTCTAATAATTTGACTCCACAATCTCTTTTTTCGAACCAGTTTGAATCCCAGCCACGATTTACACCTAAACGAAGTCCAATTGGATTTGCTTTTTGGCCCATGTATCTCCTATTCAGATTTCTCAGTTTTTTTGTTTGTTTTTAAAATTGTTGTTGTCTCATTTGCTGCTTCACGCTCTGCTACAATTATTGTAAGATGGTTTGAACGTTTCTTTATTCTAAAAGCCCGCCCCATCGGTGCAGGAAGAACCCGTTTCATTGAAGGACCGCCATTCACAAATGCTGTCTTTACAAATATGTTTTCATTTTCTATCCGTTTACCTTCAACTTTATTCTGCAAGTTTGAAACTGCCGAACGTAATACCTTCTCAACAATTTTCGATGCATGCTTTGTTGAAAAGTGCATAAGCGAAATAGCTTCTTCAATATTTTTACCGCGGATCAAATCGACAACCAATCGCATTTTGCGCGGCGACGACGGAACATACCTATGTATTGCTCGTGCTTCCATTATATTCTCCAATTATACCTATTTATTATCCTGTTGATGCTTCGCTCTTAAGTCCGGGATGTCCGCGGAATATTCGCGTCGGAGCAAATTCACCAAGTTTGTGTCCGACCATACCTTCGTGAACATAAACAGGGATGAATTTATTTCCGTTATGGACAGTAAAAGTTAATCCGACAAATTCGGGAGTAATAGTAGAAGACCGAGAATAAGATTTAATTACCGACTTCTTACCCGATTTTTGCATATCCTGAACTTTCTTTAAAAGTTTTGGATCGACAAAAGGACCTTTTTTAATTGAACGACTCATAGTTTCAATTCATTTTTATTATTTAGTACGACGTTTAATTATATATTTACTTGATAACTTTTTAACTCTTCGAGTTTTCTTACCTTTGGTATGCCAGCCCCATGGCGATACAGGATGAGGATTTCCTTGAGGCGATTTACCTTCGCCGCCACCGTGTGGATGGTCAACCGGGTTCATAACCACACCGCGCGATTGAGGACGAATGCCCAACCATCTTGATCGACCGGCTTTACCAAGGCTTATATTCTCGTGCTCGATATTTCCGACCGTTCCTAATGTTGCATAACACTTGGCTTGAATTTTTCGGATTTCGCCGGATGGAAGTTTTACTTGCACATAGTCGGATTCTTTTGCCATAAGTTGAATTGATACACCGGCGCTTCGGGCAATTTGCCCTCCTTTACCCGGCTTCAATTCTACATTATGAATAAATGAACCAACAGGAATATTTGAAAGAGGTAAAGCATTTCCAGCTTTTATTTCGGACGTTGGTCCCGAAATTATTGTTTCGCCTACTTTTAAACCATCGGGAGCGAGTATATAACGTTTTTCGCCATCCTTATAAGTCAGCAGAGCAATTCGAGCAGATCGGTTCGGATCATATTCGATTGCAGTAACATTTGCTTCGATATCAAATTTATCTCTCTTGAAATCGACGATGCGATAAAAACGTTTATGTCCACCACCTCGGTGGCGCGATGTTATACGCCCTGTGTTATTGCGTCCACCGCTTTTCTTTAATATTTCTATTAAAGATTTTTCTGGAACTGTTTTAGTAATTTCGTCGAAAGCAGGAACACTCATCCAACGAGTTCCAGGTGTAACAGGTTTTAATTTTCTGATTGCCATATTTCTATAATTCCTTGGTCAGCTAATATGAGTATTTAGGTACTCTTCTCCTGACCCGCTTTTAGATTAGATGTTTTCGAAAAATTCTATTTTATCACCCTCTTTGAGTGTAACGATAGCTTTTTTCCACTGTGCGGTTTTGCCACTGAAGCGTCCGCGGCGGGTCATTTGAGTTTTTTGCTTTCCTTTGTAATTAATTGTTCTAACAGTTAATACTTTAACGTTAAACTTTTTTTCTATTGCTTTTTGAATTTCTATTTTATTTGATTTTCGGTCCACTTCAAAAGCGTACTGCCGATGCGTTTCGAGTGCTGTCATCTTCTCGGTAACTATTGGTCTTTGTAATATTCCCATCATAATTATACTCTCTGCTAAAATATTTTTTCGATAACTTCTACAGCGCTCTTCTGAAATAAGATTACTTTATTCTTCATAATATCATAAGCCGATACTTTGTTTGCTTCAAGAATTTGAAGGTTCGGTAAATTACGTCCCGATTTATATACAATGCTATCGGTTTTTGATAACAAGAGTAAGGTTTTAGTATCATCCAATTTCAGAGCTTTTAAAATTGAAACTATGTCTTTAGTTTTCGGAGATTCGAATGAAAAGTCTTCGACTATTTTAACATCCGATTCTTTTACGCGATAACTTAGAGCCGATTTTCTGGCTAATTTATTTACTTTCTCTGGTAACGACATTGAATAATCGCGAGGCACCGGTCCGAAAATTGTGCCGCCACCCTTCCATAATGGAGATCGGGAGGAACCGCTACGAGCACGTCCGGTTTTTTTCTGCTTGTAAGGTTTTTTACCGCCACCGCTTACTTCAGCAACTGTCTTTGTTTTATGCGTTCCTTGACGTTGATTAGCTAAGTAAACTCGAACAGCTTGATATATTGCGTGATCGTTTGGTGCAATCTCGAAAACATCAGGAGACAGTGTAATCTTCTCGCCAGTCAATGTTCCATCTTTTTTGTAAACTTCTAATTCCATTTTCTATTTCAATTTTTTTTGAATTTCTACATACGCATTTATATGACCGGGAACGCAACCTTTTATCAGGAGCAAATTTGATTCACTGATAATTTTAACAACTGTTAAGTTTTGGACAGTTGTTTGAGTATTACCCATTCTGCCAGCCATACGTTGACCTTTGAATACTCTCGAAGGATACGAACTACCGCCAATGGATCCCGGAGCGCGAACACGATCGCTTTGTCCGTGTGTCTTCGAACCACCTCCGAAATGATGACGTTTAACAACGCCTTGAAAACCTCTTCCTTTTGATTTACCAGTTACAGAAACGAGATCCCCGGCAGAAAAAATAGCTTCTGCTTTTATCTCATCACCCAATTTAATATTGGAGATATCGAATCCGTTGAATTCCTTTACCAAACGTTTGGGAGTAACCCCGGAACGATTGAAATGGCCTATTAAAGGTTTGGTTACAAGACGAGCTTTCTTATCCTCGAAACCAATTTGTACAGCTTCATATCCATCGATTTCTTTGGTTTTAATTTGAGTAACAAAACAAGGTCCTGCTTCAATGATGGTGCAGGGGATAACAATTCCCTGTTCATCAAATATACTCGTCATTCCTATTTTTTTTCCTAACAATCCAGTCATTTTGCGTTTTTTTTATTCAGTATCTAATTTTAAAGAAAGAGTTACACTTTAATTTCTACATCTACACCTGCGGGCAACTCTAATTTCATGAGCGATTCTACAGTTCGTGATGTTGAGTTTAAAATATCAATTAATCGTTTATGAGTTCGAGTTTCAAATTGCTCTCGCGATTTTTTATCAACGTGAGGCGAACGTAATACCGTAACAACTGTCCGTTTGGTCGGCAACGGGATCGGTCCTGAAACAATAGCACCGGTCTGTTTTACTGTTTTAATAATTTTTTCAGCCGACTTATCGATTAAATTATGATCGTAAGACTTTAATTTTATACGTATTTTTTCTCCTGGCACCTGTAACTCCTAAAACTTCATGTTTGTTATTGTTTTTATTATGCAATTATTTTGGTTACTACACCGGCACCGACAGTATGACCGCCTTCGCGAATAGCAAAGCGAAGACCTTCTTCCATAGCGATGGTGGTAATTAATTCGATGTCTAAATTATCTACGTTATCACCTGGCATAATCATTTCGATTCCTGCCGGTAAGTGTGCGATTCCAGTAACGTCGGTTGTACGGAAATAGAATTGCGGACGATATCCGGTAAAGAATGGTGTATGACGACCGCCTTCTTCTTTTTTCAGTACGTAAACCTGAGCATTAAATTTTTTGTGTGGTGTAATAGAACCGGGTTTTGCACAAACCATTCCGCGTTCCAATTCAGTTTTATCGACACCGCGCAATAACAGACCTACGTTATCGCCAGCCATACCTTGGTCAAGTTCTTTGCGAAACATTTCAACGCCGGTAACTACAGCTTTTTTATGAGCATCTAGACCGATAATTTCGATTTCTTCACCGACATTAACTTTGCCACGTTCGATTCTTCCGGTACCTACTGTTCCGCGTCCTGTAATTGAGAACACGTCTTCAACAGGCATCAAGAATGGTTTATCGACATCGCGCTGAGGAACTGGGATGTATGTATCAACGGCATCCATTAATTTAGCGATGCATTCAAACGCCGGGTCATCGCTTTTTGAATCCGGTCTGATAGCTGCTTCCATTGCCTTTAAAGCAGAACCCTGAATAATCGGTATTTCATCACCGGGGAATTCGTACTGCTTCAATAAATCTCTCAACTCAAGTTCAACGAGTTCTAATAATTCCGGATCGTCAACTGCATCTACTTTATTCATAAATACAACTATTTTGGGAACACCTACTTGACGAGCAAGAAGAATGTGTTCGCGTGTTTGAGGCATCGGACCATCGGTAGCTGCAACAACGAGGATTGCACCGTCCATTTGAGCTGCACCAGTGATCATATTTTTGATGTAGTCAGCGTGACCGGGACAGTCAACGTGAGCATAGTGTCGCTTAGCGGTTGAGTATTCTACGTGTGCAGTTGCGATTGTAATACCACGTTCGCGTTCTTCCGGGGCATTATCAATTGAATCGAATGTTCTAATAGCCGACAATCCCTTTTTTGCTAAAACCATCGTAATAGCAGCAGTTAGGGTTGTCTTTCCGTGGTCAACGTGTCCTATCGTTCCAATGTTGACATGGGGTTTGTCCCTCGTAAACTTTTCTTTTGCCATTTCGTTTCTCCTATTTAAATTGGGTGTTTATTTTTTAATTACTTATTAATCTATTATTTATGCTACTTTTGTTTGTTTACCAGTAAGTTTTTCAACAATCTGATCTGAAATCGCTTTTGGTACGTTCTCGTAATGCGAAAATTGCATCGTGAATAAAGCTCTGCCTTGTGTTAGCGAACGTAAATTCGTAGCGTATCCGAACATATCCGATAGAGGTACAAACGCTTTAATTACCTGAACTTCTTTACGCGAATTCATACCTTCGATTTTTCCGCGGCGCGAACTCAAATCGCCTAATACGTCGCCAATGTAATCTTCTGGAACTACTACTTCAACAGCCATTATTGGTTCTAAAATTACAGGGTTTGCTTTGCGAGCTGCTTCACGGAAACCCATAGATCCAGCGATTTTAAATGACATTTCGTCAGAATCGACTTCATGGTATGAACCATAAAATAGCCGTACTTTAACATCAACAACCGGATATCCTGCTAAAATACCGTTTTTCATTTGTTCAGCAATACCGGCCTGAACTGCAGGTATAAATTCTTTTGGTATAACCCCACCTCTAATATCGTCAACAAATTCGAAGCCTTTACCTTTTTCGTTAGGTTCTATTTCGATTTCTACGTGAGCAAATTGACCACGACCACCTGATTGTTTTACATGTTTATAAACTTGTGAAACTTTTCCTTTAATAGTTTCTTTATACGCAACTTGTGGTTTACCAATGTTTGCATCTACTTTGAACTCTCTCTTCATCCTATCAACAATAATTTCAAGATGAAGTTCCCCCATACCATTAATTATGGTTTGTCCTGTCTCTTCGTTGGTTGAAACCCTAAATGTGGGATCTTCTTCAGCTAATTTGCTAAGCGATTCGCCCATTTTTTCTTGGTCAGCTTTAGTTTTTGGTTCAATGGCAATAGAGATTACTGGTTCCGGGAAATCCATTTTTTCAAGAATAATAGGATCGTCCTCTGTTGTAATCGTGTCTCCTGTTCGAGTAAATTTAAGTCCTATAGCAGCAACTATGTCGCCTGCGTATGCTTCATCAACGTCTTCACGATGATTTGCATGCATTCTCAGGATACGTGCAATGCGTTCTTTTCGTTCACTAACAGAATTATAAACGTAGGAACCTGATTTTAATGTACCAGAATAAACTCTAAAATAAGTTAATTTTCCAACATAAGGATCGCTCATTATTTTGAAAGCGAGAGCTGTAAAAATTTCCTTATCTGCAACTTTTCTAATAACTTTATCTGATTTATACGGATGATGCCCAACTACATCACCTACATCAAGGGGTGAGGGAAGGAAATCAATAACCGCATCTAATAAATTTTGAGTACCTTTATTCTTGAATGACGAACCGCAAAGTACAGGTATAATACTAACTTTTATAGCAGCGCGTCGCAGTACAACGCGAATTTCTTCAGTGGTAATTTCTTTACCTTCGATATATTTTTCAAGCAATGTATCGTCTTCGTCAGAAACTGCTTCCAACATCTTAGTGCGATACAACTGAGCTTTCTTTTTCAAATCGGCTGGAATTTCGATATCATCCCAAGTTGTTCCCATGGTTGTATCGTTAAATATTCTGGCTTTCATTGTAATCAAATCTATAACGCCGGCAAAAAGTTCGCCTTCGCCAACAGGAATTTGAATCGGAACAGCATGTGCACCGAGCCGCTCTTTCATCATCTTAATTACATTGTAGAAATCAGCACCAACGCGATCCATTTTATTGACAAATGCTATTCGAGGAACTCCGTATTTATCGGCTTGACGCCAAACTGTTTCGGATTGTGGCTCGACACCGCCGACTGCACAGAATAAAGCGACTGCGCCATCTAAAACACGGAGCGACCGTTCTACCTCGGCAGTAAAATCGACATGTCCAGGTGTATCTATAATATTAATCCGGTTATCATTCCAAAAACAAGTAGTAGAGGCACTTGTAATAGTAATGCCACGTTCTTTTTCTTGTTCCATCCAATCCATTGTTGATGCACCATCATGAACCTCGCCAACACGATGTAATTTTCCCGTATAGAACAAAATACGTTCGGTCGTGGTGGTTTTACCGGCGTCAATGTGTGCCATAATACCGATATTACGGGTTTTATTTAATGAATATTTTCTGGGCATCTATATTTTACTTACCATTTAAAGTGGGCGAAAGCTTTATTAGCTTCAGCCATTTTGTGTGTATCTTCTTTTTTCTTTACCGAAGCGCCTTCGTTATTTGCTGCAGCCATAAATTCGGCAGCTAACTTCAGAGCCATTGATTTATCTTTTCTATCGCTTGCGTAATTAATTATCCACCGAATTGCTAAAGCGATACTTCTGCTTTCTCGAACTTCAGTTGGGACTTGATAGGTTGCACCACCAACTCTGCGAGCACGTATCTCTAACAAAGGTTTAACATTATTAACTGCTTTTCGAAAAACATCTATTCCGTTTGACTTGGTTTTATTTTCAATTGTATCAATAGCTTTGTAAACAATTCTTCGCGCTAAATGCTTTTTTCCTTCTTTGAGCACACAATTTACGAAGCGAGCAACTAATATATCGTTAAATTTTGGATCGGGAGTAACTAACCTTCTTTCAGCTTGTTTTTTTCTCATTTTATAAACCTAACTTTGTGCCTTTGGCTTTTTAGCACCATATTTTGAACGACCTTGTTTTCTATCAGCAACACCGGCAGTATCCAAAGTGCCTCGAATAATATGGTATCGAACACCCGGTAAATCTTTAACCCTACCACCACGAATCATCACGATGGAGTGTTCCTGCAGGTTATGACCTTCACCTGGAATGTATGCCGTTACCTCAATTCCGTTTGTTAAACGAACACGTGCTACTTTGCGTAAAGCGGAATTCGGTTTTTTTGGTGTAGTTGTATATACACGAGTACAAACTCCCCGACGTTGCGGGCATTCTTGTAAAGCTGGTGCTTTACTCTTCCAAGTTACCATTTCCCGGCTCTTTCGAACCAGTTGATTGATCGTTGGCAATATATTACTCCGATAATTGTTTAGTTAATTGTTAAATTGCTTAATTTTTGAATTTTAAGAGCACTAATATAACGAAAAATATTTTCATAGTCAAGCATTATGATTTTGCCAGTTTTCGAACTCGTTTCTTTGGCGTTTTTTTGACCTCTTCTTCGATTTCAGGTCCTTGCGTGGGTTCTTCTAAAACGACAGATTCTGCAATTTTGAAGGGTTCCTTAGGAGCAACAAGAATATCTCGAAATTGCTTTAAACCAGTTCCTGCAGGAATAAGATGCCCCACAATCACATTTTCTTTTAAACCGAGTAAATAATCAATTTTCCCAGAAATAGCAGCATCTGTTAATACTTTTGTTGTTTCCTGGAAAGAGGCAGCCGAAATAAAGCTATCCGTTGAAAGAGATGCTTGTGTAATTCCTAATAAAATGGGTTCGGAGGTTGCCGGTTCAGCTTCTCTAAATTCAGCAACCTTTTTCCCCTTCTTTTTGACTTCGCTATTCAATTCACGAACCTTTTTCTTGAGAACAAGCTGTCCATTCTTAAATTTCGTATCACCCTTGTTGTTGATATATACAGTTTCTTTAAGTGAGTCGTTTTCTCCTAACAATGACAATTTAGCCACCACGTCGCCTTCAATAAAACGTGTATCACCGGAATCCAAAATTCGAACTTTTTGCATCATTTGTCGTACGATGATTTCGATATGTTTATCGTTTATTTTAACACCTTGCATACGGTAAACTTCTTGGATCTCGTTTACTAAATATTCCTGAACTTTTCCGACTCCCTTAATTTTTAAAATATCGTCGGGATCGATAGCTCCATCGGTTAAACGCTCGCCTGCCCGGATAAAATCATTTTCCTGAATGAGGATGTGTTTCCCAAGCGGAACGAGATATTCCTTACGGTCTTTTCCATCGTGACTTTCAACTATAACCTCTCTTGAACCGCGTTTTTGCTGACCAAAACGAATTATTCCATCAATTTCTGAAACGATTGCAGGATTAGCAGGATTACGTCCTTCGAACAACTCGGTTACTCGTGGCAAACCACCTGTGATATCGCGTGTTTTACCTATTGAACGAGGTATTTTCACCAAAATCGTTCCAGCACTTATTTTTTCATCATTATCAACAACGATATGAGAATGTGTGGGAAGGTTATATGTAGCTATCTTCTCGCCCTCTTCATTCTTCAATAATATTGCAGGATTGAAAGTTTTATCTCTGGATTCTATGACCACCGTTTGGATGTGTCCGGTTTGTTCATCGGGTTCTTGGCGATATGTAACATTTTCCCTTAAGCCTGAATATTCAATGCGCCCTGAATGTTCGGTTATAATTACAGCATTATACGGATCCCATTCATAAATGATCTCACCTTTTTTAATATATGTTCCATCATGGATTTGTAAAGTTGCACCATATGGTACATCATATTTTGTTAGCAGTCGTTGTTCGTCGTCATAAACCATAACCACGCCACTGCGACCTGTTACGATACGTTTGTTACTCTCATCATCTTGTTTGAGCGATTTTACATTTTCGTATCTAATAACTCCATTAAACTTGGATGTAATTTGCGATTGTGCAGCAATTAAACTTGCTGTACCACCTGTATGGAATGTTCGGAGAGTCAACTGTGTACCGGGCTCACCTATAGATTGAGCAGCGATAATACCAACTGCTTCACCAGTTTTGACCAATTGACCAATCGTTAAATTTCTACCGTAACACTTTGCACAGATACCACGTGTAGCTTCACAAGTTAAAACCGAACGAATATGTACTGTTTCGATAGAAGTCTCGGATACTTTTTGAGCAATTTCTTCTGTAATTTCTTCTCCGGCAGCAACTATCAATACGTTTGTCGAAGAGTCATATACGTCGTGAACCGTTACACGTCCTAAAATTCTTTCTGCTAATGGTTCTTTAACATCTTCGCCCTCTTTGAGAGCGCTCGTAGCAACACCCATAATAGTACCACAATCAACCATCGTTATAATTGCATCTTGAGCGACATCCACGAGACGTCGGGTGAGATAACCGGCATCAGCAGTTTTTAATGCTGTATCAGCTAAACCTTTTCGAGCGCCGTGAGTTGAGATGAAATACTCCAATACTGACAATCCTTCACGGAAATTGGCTATAATCGGATTTTCAATTAATTCACCAGCCGAACCGGACATACTTCGTTGCGGTTTAGCCATCAAGCCACGCATTCCGGCTAATTGGCGAATCTGTTCTTTGGAACCTCTCGCACCGGAATCGACCATCATATAAAGTGAATTGAATCCAGCCTGCGAATGTTGCAATGATTCGAATAATCGTTCGGCAACACGAGTTGTAGCGCGTGACCAAGTGTCGATAACTTTATTGTATCTTTCACCCGGTGTAATAAAACCGTTGTAATACTGATTTTGTATGTTATCTACATCCCGTTGCGATTTCGCTATTATTTCTTCTTTTTCCTTAGGTACAATAACATCCCCGACACTAACCGATAAACCACCTTGTGTAGCATATTTGAATCCTAAGTATTTTAAATTATCTAAAAACTCGGCGGTTTTTAAATTTCCTACTTTGCGATAAACATTTCCGACGAGTTGAGTAAGTCGGTTTTTATTTAAGAGTTCATTAATAAATCCTACTTCAGTAGGAACTATTGCATTAAATATTACCCGACCGGTTGTAGTTTCGATTATCTTGTTATTAATGCGAACTTTTATCTTAGCGTGCAATCCAATCTTTGCAGCATTATGAGCGATGATTACTTCATCTTGTAATGAAAATATTTTGCCCTCGCCTAAATCGCCCGACCTTGCTTTTGTAAGATAATAACAACCAAGAACTTGATCTTGCGTTGGATGTACGATAGGCGACCCGCTTGCAGGAGATAAAATATTATGGCTCGAAAGCATCAAGATGCGCGCTTCCATTTGCGAATGATAAGATAATGGAATGTGAACCGCCATTTGGTCGCCGTCAAAGTCGGCGTTGAATGCAGTACAAACCATCGGATGAATTCTTATTGCTTTACCTTCTACAAGAACCGGTTGAAATGCCTGAATACCAAGACGATGAAGAGTTGGTGCTCTATTCAATAGAACCGGATGACCATCTATAATGTGTTCAAGAACTTCCCAAACTTCGGCTGATTTTTTTTCAACCATCTTCTTGGCACTTTTCACGGTCTTCACCAAACCCCGTTCAATTAATTTCCGTATGATGAACGGTTTGAATAATTCAACAGCCATATCTTTTGGTAATCCGCACTCGTGCAATTTTAATTCGGGACCGACAACGATAACGGAACGACCAGAATAATCGACTCGTTTTCCTAACAAGTTTTGACGGAAACGCCCCTGCTTCCCTTTCAACATATCGGCAAGGGATTTTAATGCCCTGTTATTATCGGAACGAACTGCATTCAGTTTACGCGAATTGTCGAATAATGAATCAACAGCTTCTTGAAGCATACGTTTTTCGTTCCGGAGAATTACCTCAGGAGCTTTTATATCAATCAATCGTTTTAAACGATTATTGCGGATTATTACTCGACGATACAAGTCGTTCAAGTCAGAAGTTGCAAAACGACCACCTTCAAGAGGAACGAGTGGACGCAATTCAGGTGGAATAACAGGAACAACTTCTAAAACCATCCACTCGGGTTTGTTTAGCGAGCCATCGCCTTTATCGCGAAAGGCATCAAGAACACGCAACCGTTTTAATATCTCAATTTTTTTCTGGGCTGAGGTTTCTTCTTTCAATGTTACACGAAGATGAGCGGCTGTAGAATCAATATCGATACTTTTTAACAAAGCTTTTACCGCAGGTGCACCGATATCGGCTATAAATTTTCTTTCGTCTGTTTTATCTAATTGCTGATTGTTTTCAGGTAAAGTGGATAATATCTCCAGGTATTGTTCTTCAGAGATCATATCCATTCTTTTCAAACCTGTGGATCCCGGTTGGATTACGATATAAGATTCATAATAAATAATTTTTTCTAAATCTTTTACACCCATACCGAGTGTGTATCCAATTTTCGTGGGAGCCGAGCGGACAAACCAAATATGAGCTACAGGAACTGCTAAGTGAATATGTCCTAAACGTTCGCGCCGAACACTTTTTTGTGTTACTTCAACACCGCATCGGTCGCATACAATTCCTTTGTATCGGATACGTTTATATTTTCCACAATGACATTCCCAATCTCGAATTGGACCGAAAATTTTTTCGCAAAACAGTCCATCTTTTTCAGGACGGAAAGAACGATAATTTATCGTTTCGGGTTTTGTTACTTCACCACGAGACCTGGACAGAATATCATCCGATGATGCTATGCCTATCCTGATTTTCGTAAATGCTTTTTTAGTTGTTGGTTCTATATTTCGCATAATTATTTTGCTCCAATGTCCTTCTTAATCAATCTTGATTTCTAAACCTAAACCCATCAATTCGCGTACTAACACGTTAAAGGATTCAGGGATACTTGATTCGGGCAGATTATCTCCTTTAACGATAGCTTCATAGACTTTAGCCCGACCCGGAACATCATCACTCTTAACGGTTAATAATTCCTGCAAGTTATGCGCAGCTCCGTATGCTTCGAGCGCCCAAACTTCCATTTCTCCAAAACGCTGTCCACCGAATTGGGCTTTACCACCGAGCGGTTGCTGAGTAATTAATGAGTACGGACCAATTGAACGCGCGTGAATTTTATCATCAACTAAATGGGATAATTTCATCATATAAAGAAACCCGACAGAAACTTGTTGATCGAAAGATTCGCCGGTCATTCCATCAATCAAAGTTGTTTTTGAATATTCTGCTATACCCGATTTGTGTAACTCTTCAGCAACTTCTTCCCATGTCGCACCATCAAATATTGGTGTTGAATATTTTTGACCCAACTTGTATCCAGCCCAACCGAGTGCAGTTTCAAATAATTGTCCGAGATTCATACGCGATGGTACGCCCAAAGGATTTAATACGAAATCGACAGGAGTTCCATCCGGCAAGAATGGCATATCTTGAACAGGAACAACTTTCGATACGACACCTTTATTACCATGCCTACCTGCCATTTTATCGCCTACAGAAAGTTTACGTTTCTTTGCGACATAAACTTTGGCAAGTTGAACAATTCCGGGAGGAAGTTCGTCGCCCGATTGTATTTTATTTTTTTCGTGCTTGTAAACACTTTCAATGTCGTTAAGTTTTTCGAAGTAAGCTTCAAATATTTTAACGACTAGTGCATTTTTCTTTTTATTTTCTACCCATTCAGTTTCATACTCTAGAATTTCTATCTCGTCAATCGATTCGAACGTACTGGCTTTGATAACTACTGAGTTTCGTATAACGAGGTTGTCTTTTTTATCACGAATTCCTAAGCACTTTTCACCGGTGAGCAATATACCGAGTTTCTCGGCTAATTTTTTCTTAGTTTCTTTTAAATCGCGAATTCGGTTTTTTTCTATCTGTTCCGATCGTTTCTTATCTTGTTTCTTTGTCTCGGTGTCCTTGCGTTTGCGGCTGAAAAGTTTTGTGGCAATAACAATACCTTTCATTCCCGGAGGCGCCTTCAATGAGGCATCTTTCACGTCGCCTGCTTTTTCGCCGAAGATTGCTTTTAATAATTTTTCTTCGGGAGTCGGGTCGGTTTCACCCTTCGGAGTTATTTTACCGACTAAGATATCGCCTTCTTTAACCATAGCGCCAACACGGATTACGCCGTTTTCATCCAAATCTTTTACAACTTCTTCACTAACATTTGGTATTTCACGAGTCAGTTCTTCTTCGCCGCGTTTTGTATCGCGCACTTGCAATTCGAATTCCTCAATATGAATAGATGTATATACATCTTCAGTAACTAAACGCTCGCTGACTACTAAAGCATCCTCGAAGTTATAACCTCGCCACGGCATAAACGCAACAATCACGTTTCGACCAAGTGCTAACTCTCCATTTTGTGTTGAACTGCCGTCGGCTAATACATGACCTTTTTTAATTTTTTGCCCTGCTATTACAATCGGTATTTGATTGATGCAGGTATCCTGGTTCGTTCTGAAAAATTTTGTCAGCTTGTATTCGACAACAGTTTTATTGTCGAATGATGTCAACGATTCGATACTGCTTTCGTCGATTTCATAATGAACTATAATTTTATCAGCGTCAACATATTCAACAACCCCTGAGCGTTCAGCAACGATCATAGATTTCGAATCTATCGCCACTTTTTTCTCGAAACCTGTTCCAACTATCGGAGCTTCAGGTTTTAACAAAGGTACTGCCTGCCGTTGCATATTCGACCCCATCAATGCGCGGTTAGCATCATCGTGTTCGAGGAACGGAATGAGAGCCGCAGCAGCACTCACAATTTGTGTAGGAGCGACATCTATATAATGAACTTCTTCGGGTTTCACGATTGGGTAATCGCTTTGGAAGCGGGCTTTAATTTTGATATCAGTGAAATTTCCTTGAGCATCTAATTTTGCATTTGCCTGGGCGATGGTGTAAACGTCTTCTTTTTCTGCGGTCAGAAATTCAATATCGGTTGAAACCTTTCCATCGTTCACTTTTCTATATGGTGTTTCAATAAACCCGAACTCGTTCACTCGCGAATAAATACACAACGAGGAAATCAAACCGATGTTTGGACCTTCGGGTGTTTCAATAGGACACAACCGTCCGTAATGAGTATAGTGAACGTCGCGAACTTCGAAGCCGGCTCGTTCACGTGTTAAGCCGCCTGGCCCGAGTGCCGACATCCGGCGTTTATGTGTAATTTCGGCAAGCGGATTTGTTTGATCCATAAACTGCGATAATTGATTTGTTCCGAAGAACGAGTTTATCACACTTGTTATTGTACGGGCATTAATCAAATCTTGCGGGGCAAGATTTTCGTTATCGCGCAAATTCATTCGTTCGCGGATTGTTCGCGTCATACGAACCATTCCTATATTGAATTGTTGAGCTATCTGTTCGCCAACTGTGCGAACGCGGCGATTACCGAGATGGTCAATATCGTCAACTGTTTTTTTACCTTGTTGTAAATCTAAAAGATAATTGATGATTGCCAAAATATCTTCGCGGGTAAGTGTTGTGGTGGTTGTCGGTGTGTTTAAACCGAGTTTCGAGTTCATTCGGTTTCTGCCTACATTACCGAGGTCGTATCGTTTTTCGTTGAAGAACAAACGGTCGATTAAATTTTTGGCGGTATCCAAATCAGGAGCTTCACCCGACCGAAGCTGTCTGTAAATTGCTTCAAGAGCATCTTGTTCGGTACGTGCAGCATCGCGTTGAATTGTATTCGCGATAATTGAACGTTCGCCGCTACTATCAAATTTTAAGAAATGTAGTTTCTTTATCTCTAATTTTTTTATCTTCTTTATAAGTTCTTCAGTTAATGCTGTATCTTTATTAATAAATATTTCACCTGTTTTTTTATCGATAACATCGCTACAAATAACACGGTTTAGATAATTTTTTAAGTCTGCCTCTTTAGCATCAACATCTTCAATTAAGTTGAAAAGTTTTAAAATTTCATCATCGGACGAATAGCCAATCGCACGGAGGAGAGTAGTAACAGGAAACTTTTTCTTTCTGTCGATATAAACATACATTACGTTGCTGATATCTGTAGTGAATTCGATCCACGAACCGCGGAAAGGAATAATGCGGGCAGAAAATATAGGAGTTCCGTTTGGATGTATCGACTCGCTGAAAAATACACCGGGTGATCGATGAAGCTGGCTAACTACTACACGTTCAGCTCCATTTATGATGAATGTTCCTCTGTCAGTCATTGTTGGCAAATTGCCGAGATATACTTCCTGTTGGATAGTGTCAACATAGGAATGACCGTCTTCGCTTTTTTTGGATAATTTCAATTTTGCCTTGAGCGGAACTGCGTATGAGAGTCCTCTCTCCTGACATTCCCTGACATCGTACTTTGGTTTTTCGACGGAATATTCTACGAATTCAAGAAGATAATTTTCGCGAGTATCTTGTATCGGGAAATTCAGTAAAAAAACTTGTTGCAAACCCTGAACCTTACGTTTGACCGCGGGGGTTCTGGCTTGTAAAAATATTTCCCAAGATTCCCTCTGAACATTCAATAGGTCGGGCTGTTCGAGAACCTGTGGAATTTTAGAAAATGAAATTCTTTCGTTTTGAATATTTATTAGGCGCTTCAATTTACCTGCTCCTTACATTATTAAAAAACTTTTATTAAATCTTAAAAATAAAAAATATCAAGCCGATAATTCAAATCTTCAGAAAAAGATGTAAAAATTATCGGCTGATTTACAAAATGAGTCGCTTTTTGGACAAAGTCCGTAGCCTACAGTATTACTTTAATTCTACTGTTGCGCCGGCGTCTTCGAGTTCTTTCTTAAGTTTTTCAGCCTCATCCTTATTCAAGTCCTCCTTCACAGTCTTCGGGGCACCGTCAACGAGGTCTTTTGCTTCTTTCAAACCGAGTCCTGTGACAGCACGAACGACTTTGATGACGTTAATTTTTTGAGCACCCGAGCTTATAAGTACAACGTTAAATTCGGTTTTTTCTTCTACTACCGGAGCTGCGGCGGCAGGCATCAGTCCGCCCATCATCATCGGAGCTGCGGCTGTAACACCAAATTTTTCCTCGAGAGCTTTTTTTAATTCTGCTGCTTCGAGTAGAGTTAATTTTTCTATTTTTTCAACTAATTCTTGAATTACTGACATTTTTTTATTCTCCTATACTATTAAATTTTCTAAATAATTATTAATTAAGCGGCTTTCTTTTTTTCTATTGCATCCAATACACTAACCAAATCTCTCATAACAGCAGAAATTACACCAACGAGTCCGGAAGCAGGTGCATCAATACTTCCGAGAATTGAAGCTATCATCTCTGGTCGTGAAGGCATTGTGGCAATATTATTAAGTTCACTTCCATCGTAAATTTGTTTTTCGATAATACAAGCTTTTACTTTAAGGTTCTGATTTTTATCGCTGAACTTCTTAATAATTTTTGCTGGAATAATTGGATCATCGTATCCGAATGCAATCGCCGTAGGTCCGACAAGTTTGGGGTAAACTTTGTCGTAACCGGTAACAGCTTCGAATGCCTTATGAACAAGCGTGTTTTTGACGACACGATATTCGACACCGGCTTTATAGAATTCCCGTCGAAGCTCGTTTATCTGCTCCACAGTAATTCTGGTAAAGTCAGCCAAGTACATACCATTGGCGCGCGAAACCTTTTCCTTTATTTCTTCGATTATTTTATTTTTTTCATTACGTTGCATTGATTCCTCAATAATTAATTTTTTTACTGAGAAGCCCAAACCTTTTATTGATCTGGCAGTAAAAATTAATTGCTATTTATATTTATGAGTGCGTAAATTTCTTTTTTATATTTTAATTACATTTTTATCAATATGAACGCCAGGTCCCATAGTGCTCGAAAGAGAAATACTGCGTATGTATTGTCCCTTTGCTGTAGCCGGTTTCAAGCGTGCTACAGTAGCTAAAAATGCGTTTATGTTTTCAACAAGTTTTTCGTTGTCGAAATTTGCTTTCCCAATGGAAGCGTGTACAATTCCCGCTTTATCAACACGGAATTCAATTTTACCGGCTTTTACTTCTTTAACAGCTTTTGCTACTTCGGTAGTTACTGTACCGCTTTTCGGATTTGGCATTAAGCCACGAGGTCCTAAAATTTTTCCGAGCTTTCCAAGGTCGCCCATTACATCAGGCGTAGCAATTATTACATCAACATCAGCCCAGCCTTGTTGAATTTTTTGAAGGTAATCTTGGTAACCGGCATGATCAGCACCGGCTGCTTTTGCTTCTTCGTCTTTTGGTGGTTTAGCAATAACGAGTACGCGAACTTCTTTACCAGTTCCGTGCGGAAGCGAAACTGTACCACGTACAGCTTGATCAGCTTTTTTGGGATCGACTCCTAATTTTACAGCTATATCAATCGACTCCACAAATTTAGCGGTTGATGTTTGTTTTGCCAAGTTAACAGCATCTTCGATAGTAAAAAACTTTTTTGAATCTACCTTAGATGTAACTGCTTTGAATCTTTTACTGATTTTCATTTTTGTATTCCTTTTATTAGTGGTGATAGCGTTTCGGAAATCAACCTGAAAATTATTGCAGGTTTGAAACTTCCACGTTAATTAAAATCTATCCTTCTACAGTAATGCCCATACTTCTGGCAGTACCGGCAATCATTTGCATTGCTGCTTCAACATCGTGCGCATTCAGATCAACCATTTTCGATTCGGCAATCTCGCGAACTTGTGCCGAAGTTACTTTTCCGATTTTGATGCGGTTCGGTTCTCCAGAACCTTTTTCTAATTTTGATGCTTTCAATAATAGTATTGCAGCCGGAGGAGTTTTGGTAATAAAAACAAACGACTTATCTGAAAAAACCGTAATAACTACCGGAATAATTAAGCCCGATTGCTCTTTTGTTTTTGCATTGAACTGCTTACAAAATTCCATAATATTTACACCCTTTTGACCAAGGGCAGGTCCTACCGGAGGAGCCGGGTTAGCTTGTCCTGCTGGAATTTGTAACTTGATATAACCTACAATCTTTTTCATTACTGAACCTTTATAAAATTATTTTTCAATTTTTATTTGACTAAAATCGAGTTCGATGGGTGTTTTCCGTCCGAAAATACTTACCATCACTTTTAGTTTCATTTTTTCTTTATTAATTTCCTGAACAAAACCGCTAAAGTTGTTGAATGGACCGTCGATAACTTTTACGGCATCACCGATAACATACGGAACTTCTAAAACTTCCTCTTCCGATCCTTTATCGAGAGAACCGATAAGCCGACGTACTTCCTCTTGATGAAGCGGTGCAGGTTCTCCACGAGGTCCAACGAAACTGATTACTGATGGAGTATTTAGAATCAAATGTTTAGTTTCTTTATCTAAAATTGTTTCGATTAGAATATAGCCGGGGAAAAAAGTTTTTATTTTACTCTTTTTTTTGCCGTCCTTAATCTCAAATACCTTCTCCGATGGTACTACAACCCGTGCAATTCTGTCGATCAGTTGCAAACGTTCTGATTCTTCTTCGATAAAAAATTTTACTTTGTTTTCGTGACCTGAGTAGGTTCGAACAACGTACCATTTTGTTTCGGTTTTGTTATTTTCCAAATGTTTATCCACTTTTATAATATTGCCTTCATCGCTTGACTAACGATGGTATCGACGAAGTAAACAAAAACAGCAATAAAGCCACAAACAGCTAATACGACTACGGTTGTTTCACGTAATTCTTCCTTTTTGGGCCAAGTTACTTTTTTCATTTCTTTTACTACGTCAGTGAAGAAATTAATTATTTTTTCTTTCATATTAACCTTTTACACTCATTGTGAATGCACGTGTGGAGGGACTCGAACCCCCAACCTGCGGTTTTGGAGACCGCTGCTCTAGCCATTGAGCCACACACGTGTATTAGATAATTTATTTTGTTTCTTTATGTGGTGTGCGTTTATTGCACCACCTGCAGAATTTTTTGTATTCTACACGACCACTTTGTTTTTTCTTATTTTTAGTTGTAGTGTAATTTCTTCGTTTGCACTCAGTGCATTCTAATGTAATTATATCACGCAATTTAAATCTCCAAAATATATTTTTTAGATATTGTTTTTACGAGCTTGCGACCGGGATTGAACCGGTGACCTCTTCCTTACCAAGGAAGTGCTCTACCAACTGAGCTACACAAGCCTATTTGAGCAACTCAAGAGCGGGAGACGGGACTCGGACCCGCGACCAACAGCTTGGAAGGCTGTGACTCTACCAACTGAGTTACTCCCGCAATTTCACTTGACATTCTCTAAATTCGAGACGGGCAATTTGAAACAAGTACTTTGTGGGCAGGGAAGGATTTGAACCTCCGAAGGCCGGAGCCGACAGATTTACAGTCTGTTGCGTTTGACCGCTTCGCTACCTACCCAACTTGAGCTGGCAATCGGATTTGAACCGATGACCTGCTGATTACAAATCAGCTGCTCTACCAACTGAGCTACGCCAGCATTTATTTTTAATAATTTACTGGTAAATAGGAAAAAATATATCTATTCCAATTGAAACCAGCATACATATAATAAAATATTTGTGTTTTTTTTGTTATTTAGCCAATTTGCTGAAAAATTAGCATAATAAGATAACATTTTTTTAATTAAAGTCAATACTTTGGCACAGTATTATATGATTTCAACACTTATCTAAGTAAATTATTCCGATAAAGAATTAGTTCCCTCGATGAGGGATTTATCTTTAGCCCTTGATCGAAGAAAATTAAGGCTGATTTTATATCACCCCTCTGTGCCTTAAATAATCCATTAGAAATAGATGCTTTAGTGTACAAATTTAGTAAAAATTCTGCCTGATGAGAAATTTTTTCAGTACTCCGGAATTTGAATTCGATTTCTCTTTCCTTGAAGTCAGCGTTGTTCTTTATTATTTGAAAACACAATCCCGATGGAACTCTTTGGAATCCTTCTGTGTACTGTGGTTCTATTTCTGGGGTTACATATATTGCCCGTTCATCATAATTTTTTTCTATGAAACTTTTTATTACATCTTTAAATCTTCCTTCGATCAATTCATAAGCATAAGGAAGATTATGTTCGAATTTATAAAGCTCTATTAAAAAAGCATCAATTTCAGTCTTCGATTTTTCGATAAGCCAAGGATACTTTACCTGAAGTTGTTTAAAATACCACGAACGTCTTAACAACTCCTTATCGATTACAACTACATCCGAACGGTATTTTTCGACAAATTGATAGTAATAAGATGCTGATACGAAATAGTCCCACTGATAAGAAATAATAATTCCATTTGGTTCAATCGAGTTGAACATATTTTTTGTGTAGTCTTCTACTAAATAATTTTTGCTTTCATCACATGTTTTGTAGTTCAAAATCAGAGGAATGAAGGCTAACAACCACACTACTATAGCTACATATTTATAGAATGATTTTTCAGACACCTTAATTAATAAAGTATTATATCCGACAGCAATCCATATAGCAAGAGTGAAATATGCCAATAAAAAATATGAATCTATATCATGAATATCATAATTTATTGAATACCCCACACAACCAACGAATAATAAGACGGAAAACATGAAAACTTGTTTGTGCTGTCGGAAGAGACTCCACAAACCAACTAATGCTAAAAGTAAGAACAAAAAATTAAACTCGTTCAATAAATTTCCAACGAAATAATTAAATTGTTTTACAGCTGATTCTGTTGATGAAAAAATCCAAACCCTGTATTGCTTACCGCTAAGATGCCAAAATATTTTTTCCAAATCTACTGGATTCCCCCAATTGAGAAACGGTGAACTTGACGCACGAACAGGCAGATAGAAATAAAAAGACAAACCAACAATAAATGGAACGACTAAAATAAATATTAACCGCCACGAATATTTTGTAAATCCGTTTATTGCAAAGAATAGATATAACAATGCAGGTGCTAATAAAATGGTTGTCATGTGGTTTGTAAAACTCATTCCCAATAACAGAGCAAAAACAAACCACTCCTTCGATGTATTAATTTTTATTGACCTGCCCTCTTCACAATAATTTCGAATTGCTTTGTAAAAAAAATAGAGAATGGCTGACAGAAACAAAATGTGCAGCGAATAAACTTCGATTGAAACTGCTTGCGACCAAAATGTTTGTGAGAATGCAAGAACCAAGGAAGCAGTAACCGCCGGCAAATATACCAACTTGAATTTTAGAGTTTCCAACTGTCGTTGTGAAATGTTTTTAAATTCACGAACGGCCAAATCCTCTAATAGTAAAACTAAAAATCTGAAAAAGAAAAATATTCCAACCGAACAGAGAACAGCCGACATCAGATTCAATTTATAAATCACAGGTAAACCGATTGGTAGATGGCTGAACAGCCATCCGGCAAGTGTAAATAACGGATAACCTGTAGGATGAGCAATTCCGAGTGTTGCCGCAACGGCAGCTAATTCACCACTATCGATAAAATTAACAGAAGGAGCTAATGTGTTAACATAAACCACGAACACAAAGACTGTTACCACAAATCCCAAAATTACCGCAAAAGGGATATTTATTTTAAATAGTTTCAATAAACGTTAAATAATTTTTTACAAATTAAGTAATTTGAATGAAAAAAGCCACAAACTACTTGCCCATTTACACTTTTTTAGTTATCTTAAAAATAAAATCTTCTAAGCTTCCTATGTTTAAAAAATATTTATTCCTTCTAATATTTTCGCTTTCCATTTCTCATAGTCAAATTATTAACGATACGCGAATGCAGCTATATGATGTCCTATCTTACACATTGTCCCTTAAACTAAATCTCGCTGAACAGAATCTAACAGGACGAGTACACGTAGTTTCAAAATCGTTGGAACCATTATCGACACTTGTTCTATCGGCATCGAACAAAACAATAACTGTCGACTCAATTAAAAACGATCGGGCTGAAAAAATATTTTTTTTACACAAAGACGATCACATTTATATTAACTGCCAAAAAAAATCTTCAGAGATAATAGAAGTAGAGGTTTTCTACAGAGCCATATCTGATTTCCACGGTGAATTTGATAACGGCGGTGTTTTCTTTTCCGGCTCAAAAGCTGCAAGTAGCAGTCAACCCTTCTTCGCGCGTAAATGGTTCCCTTGCAAAGATGACCCATCAGATAAAGCAACTGCGATTCTAAATATTACAGTCCCCGACACACTCACAGTCGCTTCAAATGGTGTCCTAAAAAATATTTTTCAAAACATAGATAGGACCAAAACTTTTCGGTGGGGGACAAATTATCCGATTGCTACTTATCTGATTTCTTTTGCTGTTGGTAACTATATATTAGTTGAGGATAACTATACATCCATCAATGGTAATATTTTGCCAATCACCTATTATGTATTCCCTGAATATTTAGAAAATTCAAAAGCAGATTTCAGAAACACAAAAAAAATGTTGAAGTTTATGGAAGAGAAGTTTGGTGAATATCCTTTCGTGAACGAAAAATACGGAATCGCACTCGTGCCCGGTGAATTGATGATGGAAAACCAGACAATTTCTAATATCAAAGAAGATTTGATTACTGGCACTGGTGAAGTTGAACAATTTTTAATTCACGAATTAGCTCATCAATGGTTCGGAAATATGATTACCCCAAAAAGTTGGCATCACATCTGGCTAAACGAAGGATTCGCAACATATATGCAAGCTCTTTACTATGAATACTATTTAGGTAAAAAATGGTATCATCACATTATTAATAATTTTATGGAAGCAGAGCAAGGTATATTTGCCGGTTCTCTCGTCGCAGAATCAGACACTTCCTTCGCGGATATGTTTGCCCAACGGGTTTATATTAAGGGTGCCATCGTTCTTCATATGCTAAGAAATGTTGTTGGCGATTCCTCATTCTTCAATATCTTAAAAAATTATTCTACAAACCCTAAGTACAAGTATTCAAGCGTAACGACTGAAGATTTCGTAAAAGAATGTGAAAATATCTATGGACAAAATTTAGATTGGTTTTTCAAACAATGGGTGTATGCAAATGTAGATTCATTAGATAGACCAACACTTTCTTACAGATGGAATTCAATAAAAACTGAAGACGGGTATAAAATATCACTGACAGTCAATCAACCAAGCGCTCATCTGTATTTATTCAAGCTGCCGATGGAAGTTAAGGTATCATCGGCTTCCGACACGTCTCTTTTCAATATCATTATAGACAAGGATTCGCACACTTACTATTTTGATTTAAAAACTCAAACACTAAATGTTGAGTTAGATCCAAATAATTGGGTTTTTAAAAACCTGATTAAGGAAGATTGAATATGGAAAAGAAAAATTGGTAATAAAGTCCTTTTTGGATATATTACCAGCAACATAGATAGCATTTGATTTTGATTATTAGTAGTTTGATTTACCGAATATAATTTAATTTATATCCTGAGCTTTTAACAATAGGAGGTTTCAATGAAACAGTTAAGTAGTCTCATTTTGGCTATTGTAATGATTTGTTCAATTACAGGCAACTTGAAAAGTGGTATCGATCCACAACAACCAAAAGCTTTTTTCGATTTCAAAAAACAATCTTCTCCTGAATTACAATTAATTTTCGACCGAAAAAAAATTGATGTAAACCGCATCTCAGCCTGGTTCAGAAACGACGGCGAGTTTTTTAGCGACCACGCAACGACTGGTCCGGGCTTTGAGTGGCCAAAAGGAAGTAGGATACATGCTATCTTCTCGTCTGGTTTATGGGTGGGCGCAAAAGTTCAAACCGATACAGGAAAAGAAATCCGCGTTGCAACGGTTGGTCATTTCGGTTCAGAGTATCGCCCCGGTCGTATTATGCCTGACGGTTCTGCAGAAGATTTTACACTTCCCCATTTAAGAATTTACCAGGTCCGTCCATTGCTCGATTTACCAACTTCGACTCCCGATTATGCTGATTGGCCCGTTAATCAAGGTGCGCCGTGGATTGATATAGATGCTAACGGAATTTGGAATCCAAATATAGATAAAATCGGTATCAATTGGCCCTCTGGTCCTGAATATCCTGCTATGATTCAATTTTATGTGTATAATGATGCTCATGCTAATTTTCATACTTGGATTTGGGGTCGCTCAAAACCTCTCGGTGTTGAAGTCAGGCAAACTAATTGGGCTTATCAAAGTGGGATTGGTGATATACTTTTCATAAGATTTCAAATCTATAACAAAAGTTCAAACACACTCGATAGTACGTATTTTACACTCTGGTCAGATCCGGATTTAGGTGATGCTTTTGACGATTATGTTGGATGCGATACCACAAGTGATTATAGAGGCAAACCACATAATTTAGGTTATGCATACAACGGGACTAACACTGATGGACCTATAGGTTATGGAACCGCACCCCCCGCCGTTGGTTTTAAACTGATGCAAGGACCTCTCATCCAAGGTAGTTTCAACGACACAGCTATCGCATTTGGTAAAAAATGGGCAGGGTTTAAAAACGGCAGAATATCTTCTTTCAACTTTTATTGCGGTCCCGGTCAAGGCGGTTGTACAAATCCGGATTGGTACGACCCATCATTATTTGGACAAACTTATAATATTATGAAGGGTTTAACTCGAACCGGCAAACCTCAAATCGACTGTAACGGTGATACTACAAAATTTGTATTTGCCGGCGATCCTGTAACGGGTACGGGTTGTTTGAATAGTCATCTTCTACAACCGTCCGATATTAGATTTACAATGCCAACCGGTCCTTTAACACTTGCACCGGGAGACTCACAAGAAGTAATTTATGCAGTCATTATCGACAGAGGTGCCAATAATTTGAACAGCATTACACGGCTCAGAATTTTATCTGAAAGGGTGAATCTCGCTTATGAAAACAGTTTTAAAAATATTCCGTTTGCATCTTTATTATCTCCAAATATATACTCTCCTCCTTTTTTAATAAATGCTTTTGTAAAAGATGCTATACAAGTAGTTGCCACTCTTACCAGCCAGACAGGAACAATTTTAGGAACCGCTACTCTTTATGACGATGGCTTGCACAACGATAGTTCAGCCAACGATAATATTTGGGGAAACTGGCTACACTCGAATGTGGATAGTGCAGGAGCGATGTTGAGTTTGTCAATTACTTATTCTAATAATCAAACGTTGGAATGGCGAAATTTATTAACCGGAATTCCAACCATAGGTAAAATTAAAATTGATGATTTTCAAATTTCAGCCGATCATATTAATAATGATGGTATTCCAAACCCTGGTGAAAATATCAGGTTTACATTAAAACTAATAAATTTCACAAATTTTAATTTAAATATCTGGAACATTAATGAATACAAGGTTGAAAGTCCGCATATTTCACAGGTCAATCTTCCTAGAAGTTCAGTAGTTAATATACCATCCAACAGTATATCCAATTGGTTTCCGGACAACTATTATTCCTTAAACATTGACAAAAATACTCCGACACCGCATATCGCAAAAATCATTTTCCAATTTAATGATGACAAAGAAAATTACTGGTTCGATACTCTTAAATTTACGGTGCAAGAATTTACATTTCCTCCAATCGACACACTCCCTTTGCACAGTAGCGGATATTCAGAAGGAACTTTTAGAATCTGTTTAGTTGATTACAGTCAGCTAAAAGATAATTATTACAAAATCAATATCAATAAACCTTCGCAAGATAACATCACTTTTAATTTGATAAACACACAAACCAATGATTCGTTATTAAAAAAACATGAACTTCCTGAACCGTTGTACGGACATAATATACCGGTTACTGATGGATTTAGAATTAGGAGGGGAAATTTTACAACATTATCAGGAGCTAAAAAATGGGATTATTTACCACTTTCTAACAAATGGTTTACAGGTGTTAACGGATATTCTACTCGTATGGACGTTCTTTGTGGTTATCGGGGTTTCATCACGTATCCTAGAATAGGACGATTTGTCGATTTGGTCAGTTCCGTACCCGCCGATTCATTAAGAATCGTTGAATTAAGATTTAGTGACAACAATACTCAAAAAGCTTACAGGTGTATTGATGGATTAAGTATTCGACCACCGAGGGGAATAATCCATCCTGAATTCCGACCATTTGTGATTACGGACTCAGTTGGATATGGATATTGGTATCAGGATTACGAAATGTACCCATTAGGTAATTCGGCATTAGGCAGAACAGTTCCGTTTACAGTTTGGGAAATAAATAATAAAACAGGACAGGAAAGACAACTCGATGTTGCGATTATTGAACGTAATGACACTCTGTACAGGAAGATACTCGGTTCTGATGGGAATGATTCTCTCGTCTATATCTACCGTGGTAACATTGATGGAAAATGGAATCCTTCGCCATTAAATAATTCTGATAGCCAACCAGGAGATGAAGTAATATTAATATTAAATACAACTTATTCAGATTCACCGAAAACAGACTATACTGTTCAAGGTAATTGGTACAGTCGTCAATATCAATATAAATATGCTGTTTGGATGAGACGAATGAATGTTGGTTCGACATATACAGATGGTGATGTCCTCGAAATAACGCCTTACTTCCCTCTCACTGCGAATGATGTATTCGAATTCAATCCTTTAAAGTTGTTATCTGTTAAAAATACAAAAGAAGTTCCAGACAGGTTTGCTCTTTACAACAACTATCCAAACCCGTTCAACCCGCAAACAACTATTCGTTATGAAATACCAGTTGGCGGTAGAGTAGTTTTAGAAATTTACAATCTTCTCGGTCAGAAAGTCAGAACATTGCTTAACGAAGAAAAACCTGCCGGGAGGTATTCAAGTGTTTGGGATGGCAAAAATGATAATGGTAACTTTATATCTTCAGGAGTATATTTATACAGACTTGTGGTGAGTTCATCGGGCCCATTGAGAAGCGAGAATTATACAACAACCAAAAAGATGGTTTTAATCCGATAACTTCACATATTTTTTAACTTATGTTATGGAGGATGATTCGTCACCCTCCTTTTTATTATTTGAAGATTATCGCTTATTCATTTATATTTGATTAAATTTTTAACGAAGAATCTAAATGTATAAAATACTTGTCATCAACCCCGGCTCGACATCCACAAAAATTGCCATTTTCAACGATAAGGAAATGGTTTTAGCCGAAACTTTAAAACACTCGGCTGAAGAAATAAAAACTCATCCAAAAATCTGGAATCAATTCGATTTCAGGTTTAGCGCAATTGATAAATGGCTGCATCAAAACAAAATCAATCTAAAAGAATTGAACGCAGTTGTAACATTGGGCGGATTATTCCGCTCGCTCGAAGGTGGTGTGTATGAAGTGAATGATAAAATGCTTGTTGACGCTCGTGCAAACTTGCAAGGCGAACACGCCTCGAACCTCGGCTGTGCACTTGCCTATTCAATCGCAGTAGAAGCTCATTGCAAAGCTTATGTCGTTGACCCTGTATCGGTAGATGAGTTTGAACCACTGGCAAGATATTCCGGTCACCCTGAAATTACACGGCGAAGTCTTTCGCACGCTTTAAGTTTGCACGAAGCAGCACGCAATGCAGCGGAACAATTACATCTCAAGTATGAATCGTCATCATTCGTGATCGCACATACCGGCGGCGGAATTTCAGTAGCGCCTATCCGAAACGGAAAAATTATTGATGTGAATGATGCATCGAGTGACGGGCCTTTTTCACCAGAGAGAACAGGCGGACTCCCGCTGCAACCATTCATCACGTTAGCCTACTCAGGAAAGTATTCGGAGCAAGAACTACGCAAGTTCGTAATGGGCAACGGCGGCTTGGTCGCATATTTAAGAACGAACAGTGCTGAAGAAATTGAAAAACGAATTGCAGATGGTGATGCTAAAGCCAAAGAAGTATTTGAAGCAATGGCTTACCAGATCGCCAAAGAAATTGGCGCTATGGCAACTGTACTGAAAGGAAAAGTGGATGCAATTGTTATTACCGGCGGACTCGCAAAATCGAAAATGCTGACCGATTGGATTGTTGAACGTGTGAAGTTCATCGCAGAAGTTTTAATATTCCGCGGAGACGACGAGATGAAAGCATTAGCGAAAGCTGCATTGCGGGTTTTGGATGGACGTGAGATAGCAAAACAATATTGAGAAATCATAAATTGCATGATAAAGAACTTTAAAGATTTTTTAACATACGCTCTCTCGATAAAGGGCAAATCTATCGTGGTTGTTCAACCGCATAACGAAGAGACACTCTCTGCCGTCGTCGAAACCGCAAAGATGAATTTAGCTGAATTCCATTTGGTCGGAACTGAATCTATTATCCGGCAAACGCTCAACTCGTTAGGTAGTTCGCTTCAATTTCATTTTTACAATGAAGTTGATACTGAAAAATCCATATTAAAATCTTTCGAACTCATCCACAACAAAACGTGCGATATCCTGATGAAGGGTTCGGTGGATACTTCGACTTTGATGAAATCGGTTTTCGACCCTGCAAACAATTTACGTTCAGGAAAACTTTTCAGCGATGTATTCATTTTTGAGACACATAAAGAAAATAAATTACTGATGATAACCGATGGCGGGCTTAATTTATCACCGAATCTTGATGAAAAAATTTCAATCATACAGAATGCTATAAAAGTTGCCCACGCATTAGGGAACACGAATCCAAAAGTGGCTTTATTGTCGGCATCCGAAAAAGTTAATCCGAAACTACAATCATCTGTTGATGCGGCTGAAATTACGAAGCTGAACCGTGATTGGAAAATAACGGGATGTGTAATCGAGGGACCGATGGCGTTAGATGTTTGCGTTAGTGAACAAGCCGCCGCTGAAAAAAATATCCGCACCGAAGTTGCCGGTAAAGCCGACATTATTGTAGCTCCGAACATCGAAGCAGCCAACAGTTTGGCAAAAAGCACGCAATACTTTGCCGGATTGCCGCACGCGCAGGTAATAGTAGGGGGTAAAATTCCGATACTCATCCCATCGCGTGCAGATAAATGCGAAGAAAAAGTCAGGACAATTGCTTTAGGTGTTATAATGAGTTCTGCGAATAATTAAATCAAAGTTTTTAAAATTTCCCGATAATCCGATTTATTGTTCATATTAAGAAAAACATTCTTGTTATAGGCAGCGTGGTTTTCGATGCTAATTATTTCAGCTCCTGCCTTCTCAATCAATGTTAATAAATTATTTTCTTTGTTCTTCAAATTTTCTGACTTTTGATTTTCGGAAAGAATTTTTTCTACAAAATCAATACAACGTTTCTGATAAACAGCCGCAAGTGTTTGAACGAATCCCTCCGTTTTAGAAACCGTGATCGGTTTGCTCGTTTCATAATTAATTATATAAACGACAATTTCTTTTTTCATTAACAACAAATCGCAGGAGAGTATAAAATTTTTCTTGGTTGTTGAATTCAGCAATCCTGAATGTATCCCCGCAAGCGGTCCCATATTTTTATAAATATCTTCATGAGTATCAAGACCTAAAAAACTATATTCTGCAGGTGAGTTCGTTATCAATATCACATTTGTAAATAGCGATTGCATGAAATTGCGTACTACTTCAATTGCGGTCAGATTGCCGATTTTTAAAAACGCTTTATTCTCGCCCATTCGTGTGCTTCGACCGCCCGCAAGAATAATTCCTGTTACGTCGCGATACATTTGTTACTTCGATTGCATTTGAAGTACAATTTTTTTATAGAGCACCTCATCGTCTAAATATATTTTACCCCCCTTAATTACTTTTGCAAAAATTCCTTCTTTCGGCATTACGCAATCACCGGCAGAGTAGTAAATTGCACAACGTGAGTGACACTCTTTTCCAATTTGAGTTATTTCTACTTCAGTTTCACCAATTAGTAACCTAACACCAACTTGAAGGTGCATCAAATCGATACCTTCGGTTGTCATGTTTTCAGCAAAGGCACCCGGTCTTACTTTCAATCCTTTTGCGCGCATCTTTTCAATGCTCTCAATCGCAAGTAAACTAATTTGCCTATGCCAATCACCTGCATGAACATCACCTTCGATTCCCCATCCCTCGATTAGCTTCACGCTATTCACGTTCGTCTTGGGAATACCTTTCTTTTTGCTGACACTCAGCGCTACAATCTTGCCTTTTACCTCATTTTTTGTCATATGTCATTGTTTTTTGTTCGTTGCTCGATGCTCTTCGCTCATTGCTCTCTGATTTATATCCCACTTCAACAATTCTATTTTCACACTCGTACCTTTCATGATAACGTTCTCATCTTTTGGGAAATGAATCAAACAATTTGCGTTTGCAAATCCGCCGAGCATATGTGAATCCTGCCCTTTAGTCGGGTTAACGACTAATTTGCCATCCGGTTTTTTTATAAAAATACCTCGAACAAATTCTAACCTACCTGCTCTCTTTCTTAAATCGGATTCAAGTACAGCCGTTTGTATGAAGTTTTGTTTTTCTGTTTGTCCCATCATCCGCAACAATGTCGGCTTGATAAATAAATAAAATGATAGCAGGGCAGCGACTGGATTTCCGGGGACACCGAAGATTAGCTTTTTACCTTTTGTTCCAAATAACAATGGCTTACCCGGTTTTATGGCTGCACGCCAAAATACTGTTTTTATTCCAAGACTGCTGCAAACATCTTTAACAAAATCGTAATCGCCAACAGAGACGCCGCCGGCTGTGATTACGACATCAGAAATTTTTAGAGCTTTCTGTATTGCTTTTTGGATTTCGCGTTTTTGGTCTTTAACACTCATCGCATATTCGGGTTGAATATTCAGTAATTGCAAAGCAGCCAACAATGAAGGTAGGTTCGAATCTCGAATTTCACCCGGTTTTATTTGTTCTGAAAATTTCTTTAATTCATTTCCAGTAACTATAATAGAAACTTTTGGCTTGCGATATACATTTACACTTGCATTACCTAAACTTGCTAGAAGTCCGAGCACAGGAGGCGTAATTATTACACCGGACGAAAGTACCAATGCACCTTTAGAAAATTCTCCACCGCATTTACGGATGTTCGTGCCGACTTCTGGTAATGTTTTAAAGATCACGTTGCCACCTATTTCTTCAACATCTTCTTTCATAACTACGGTATTGATGTTGCGCGGAACGAGTGCGCCCGTGAATATTTTGAATGTGTGATTATTCTTCAGCGAATGTTTTCGAGTATCGCCTGCTTGAATAACTGCTTGCACTTTTAGAGAAACCTGATTTTTATGTGAAAACAGTTTTAAGCCATTTACATTCACTGCAAATCCATCCACTGCTGACGAATTGAAGGTCGGTATCGGGTATTTTGCGATAATATTTTTTGCAAGTGTGTAACCGAGCGTTTCCATCAGAGGCAATTTGATTGCATTGAGTGGTTTTGTTTGCTCTTCTATTAATTTTTGTGCTTCGTGATAATCAATCATTCTAAATTATCTTCATTTGTTTTGCGAGAATTTTGTGTACCTCGCGGTGAAATTTATCTTTCAATGTCCTCCGCCAGAAATCATCCTGAATGAATGGAGCAAACCGGGAAACAGTGCATCGAGCGATTCGGCAACACCTTTTTTTGAACCGGGAAGATTCACGATTAAAGTATTTCCCCGCAACCCGGCTGACGCACGCGAAAGCATCGAGTATGGTGTGCGTTCCTGTCCGAATGAACGAGCAGCTTCAGGAATACCGGGGACTTCCCGCTCGATTACGCGTCTCATAGCTTCGGGTGTGCAATCCCGCGGACTGAAACCTGTGCCGCCGGTAGTTACCACCAAATCTAATTTCAATTCGTCTGCATAACGAATAAGCTCAGATGCAATTTGTTCAAGTTCATCAGGAATAATTTTATAATCAACTACTTCCACCAATTCTTTTTTCAGCCGATCAACGATGAGCTTGCCCGATAAATCGGATTTCTTGCCGGCGTAAACTGAATCGGACATAACCAAGACTGCTGCACGTAATGGCTTATCATATTTTGTTTTGAAATCAGATTTACCCCCGGTCTTCTCCAGCAACTTAACGCCAACAATCTCCATTGAATCATCCAACATCTTCGTCATATCATAAATAGTGAGAACGGCAACTGATGCTGCGGTGAGGGCTTCCATCTCGACGCCGGTTTTGTAGATTGCTTTTACTGTTACACTAACTTCTATAAAACCTTCACCGATGCTAAATTCAACTCCGACATAATCAACCGGAAGTGGATGACAGTAAGGAACTATTTGACTTGTGTTCTTAGCAGCTTGAATTGTTGCCACTTTTGCGACAGCTAGTGGATCCCCCTTCGGAATTTTATTTTGACGGATTAAATCTATGGTTTCCTGTTTTAATTTAAGAGTCCCTTTCGCAACGGCAGTGCGAAGAGTTTTCGTTTTGTTTGATATGTCTATCATAGTTGAGCTCGTTATTCGATGTTCGTCCGTTGTCTGACGAAATCGACTTTATTAATTTATAATTGTTTCCTACATACTACATACTACACACTACTTACTGCTTACTTCTCGGATTCACAACATCAACCACCGATTTGTATCATGCTTCTATTTTCTACATTTACTAACTCTTCCGTATCGGGATGTTGAAATTGTTTTTGCAGAACAGCCGAACGAATAATTTCTTCAATAGCTTCATCGGATTGGTGGTTTCGAAGTGCTGAACGCAGATTAACTTCTGCCTGATGGAAAAGGCAGGACTTAATAGAACCATCGGCTGTTAACCTGATTCGGTTACACGTTCCACAAAAATGATCGGACATTGAAGTAATGAAACTAATCGTTCCCATTACTCCCTGCCCGCTTCGTTGAATCTGATGAGGCAGGCGGGCATTAATCTCCGCCGAAGGCGGATCCGCCTCTGGCAGACAATAATCCTTTGCTACAGAATGTTCATCTGATGATGCTGCTGCTTTCAACTCATATTTCTCCCTAATAACCTCCACCATTTGTTGATATGAAACGAATTTCGCCTGATTCCACTGATTGAACTTGAACGGCATATACTCTATGAAACGAACATTGATTGGTTTATCTCTGACAAATTCAACGAAGTCGAGTAGTTCATCAGCATTTACGCCTCCCATAACTACGACATTTATTTTCAGCGGCACAAAACCTGCCTCGAGTGAAGTAAATATTCCATCGATAACATCGTCGAAATGTTGGCGACCCGAAATCAATTCAAACCGCGAAGGGCGCAAAGTATCTAAACTGACATTCAGATTAGTAAGTCCAGCTTGTTTTAATTGATGAGTAAAAGATTTTAGCAAAACTCCGTTCGTAGTCATACCGAGAGTTTTAATTCCTGAAGTGCTTGCTAATCTTTGTATAAGTTTTGGTAAATCTTTTCTAACAAGCGGTTCACCACCGGTAAGGCGAATTTTACTCACACCCATAGCGGCAAATATTTTTGCAACCCTCTCGATTTCATCGAACGCGAGGATTTCAGTCCGCTCTCTCAGTTCAATGCCGGAAGGTGGCCTGCAGTAGTGGCACCGAAGATTGCACCTATCCGTAACAGATATACGGAGATAGCTATGCTGCCGATTAAAAGAATCTATTAGTTGAGACATTAGTTAGAAAAAGATTTTAGATTACAGATTACAGATTACAGATTACAGTTCACCATTCGATATTCAATATTCAATATTCGTCCGTCATCTGACGTATTCATTATTCATTCGACATAAAAAAACCCCATCGCTTATGGAAAGGACGGGGAATAATATTGATACATTTAATCATTGAGTCATTCGTTCAATGTTTCAATGAAACAATGGCACAATCATTTATCTCTCCTTTCCAAATTCGGGAGGCACTTACCTTTCGGTCAACACCCGTCCCGTCTCGAAAAATATTTTCAGGACGGGAAGTCATAAACGACTTACTGGTCTCACCACCATATCTAAAGATTTAGGCGGTGAGACTCGGAGTAAAATTTAAAGAACTTATTAAATATAATACTTTCTATTTTACTTAACAACCTTCTTTTTTCTTCTTACCGCTTTTTGCAGGCATTGCAGGCGGAGGTTTTATACTAGCCGATGGAGTTGTAGCAATAGCAGTTTCATCCGTAGTCTTGTTGCCAAACATTGACCCCGATGCTTCAGTTTGCCCTTCGGTAATTCCTAAAACTTCTTTCTGCCAACCGCTCCAACCACCTTTTAGCATATAAACACTCTTGTAGTTTTTAGATTTCAGAAGCATCCAGGCTTGGGCAGTTTCTAATTCTGAGTTCGAGTAAAGAAGTATTTTTTCGTTTCTCTTCAAGTCGCTTTTATTAATTTGAGCAACAGGAATATTATCAGAACCTTCTATATTGCCCGAAGTAAACTCGCTTTCATTCCGTAAGTCAATCATCCGGAAAGTATTACTCCCTTCGATTATATTTTTTGCAATGTCAGTCGGTTTGACAATGTTAGATTGTTTTGCAAAATCTATAGCCAACTGATTAGTATCTACTCTGCCTGCTGAGCTTTCTTGAGGTGAACCAGCAAGTATCCCAATTAATCCCAAGACAATAGCTATTGCGGCAAGTTTTTTATTTAACGATAATTTTCCAAACATAATTACTTTTCCTTCTTTAATGCTAATTTCTTTTCGACATATTCAGCTAATGTAAATGCACCGACTGCCATCAACACAACTAATAATACAACCAAACCATAACTCAGGTGCAGAACATCTGGGAGTAAAACTCGACCCATAGCAGATAACTCCATTAACGGCTCGAATAATAAATTGAGTTCACCAAAAACGAATATTCCAAAAACAACACCTAATAAAAACACCATCGCATCTTTTTTACCTGTAGCACAAGCTACGACGGAAGTACCGGGGCAATAACCACCGATTACAAAACCGACACCTAAAATCAATCCACCAACTATCTGAGAAACGAGGTATGTTTGATTGACTGTTACTAAAGTTAGGTCGAGAATTCCGAGCCAACCGAAATAAAGTAAGCCAACCATAGCGGTAACGATTGCAGTGAACATTACTTTTAGAACAGTCATATCATAAAAATAAAATTGAGCTGCAAGTTTTGTTGAGCTACCGAAACCGGCTCGTTCCAAGAAAAACCCGAAACCGATTCCAATCAATACAGCGACTATCAAACTGAATTCGTCGCCGAAGTATCCGAATTTAAATAATGGTGTTATCATCTCCATTGTCTCCTCATAAAATATGCAAACATATATCCGCCGGCAAAAACCATCATCATAAAAACCCAACTACCGAACGCAAGCGATGCGCCGCCGGTTAATGCCTGACCGCTTGTGCATCCGCGTGCAATCTTTGCACCGATGCCCATTAATCCACCTCCGATAAAGGCGAACAGATATCGTTTACCGTTGCTTATATTTGGTCCTTTATCAGTTTTCAATTTTATTCTGCCCGCTAATAATCCCGAAATAAATCCACCAATAACCACACCGATGATTTCAAACAACAGCCAATCTTTAAGCGTTTCGCCAAGTGTAGAACCTAAATATTCTGAAAAATATGCATTCGATTTTGCATGCTCTGGCGCTATTATATTTGTCCCGGCAGCAATTAATGTCGAGAATGCACCCGACGCACCGAGTCCGCGCCCCATTACTACGAATGATGCCAGTAAAACCAAACCGAGTCCGATTCCCGCTAAATAGGGATTCATATACTTGGTTGGTTTATCGTTAATAAAATTTTGATCCATTGTTAATTTTTCTCCTTAATAAATTTTCAATACCATGAACTATATTGACCTGCATTCACAATAACAAATCTTAAAATCAAACCGCCAATCATTACAAATATTGGAGCAAGGGGTGTGTGTTTCACTTTGTGGCTAACTGCTAACGATTGAATAATAAGAGGAATAACAATTCCCATCAACACAACAAATATCCAAAATACGGCGGTGTACGGACCTCCTAAAAATAATGTTATTGCATCTTGATGAATTTTTACAGAGGTTACCATTCCGATTACAAAAAGTATGATTATAAAAAGCTCAGTGATTAGAAAAGCATTGTCGGCTTTGGCGAGTAGTTCTCTCTCGTACACAGATTTTGAAATCATATGAACGAGTGCCGCAGCAACCGACAATCCGGAAACTAAAAACAGCAAAGCTAAAATTGGTGAATTCCAAAGAGGACGGGCTTGGAATGTGCTCAATAAAACACCTGTATAAATTCCTAAACTTGCACCAAGAATCATATTGAATACGCCTACGCTTTTTACTAATTTCCGATTCGATTTTAGTTGAGCCGATATTTTTTCGATTTTGGGGAATAGTTTAGAAATAATCTTAGGAAGTTTTAACAAAACACTTAATGCAAGCACGGGATAAACTAAAATCAAAATCCACGAACCCCAAGACATCGGCGAGGTGATGATAAAAGTTGTGTAGAATCTGAAGACGTGGAGTTTGTATTCGAGGTCTAAAAATAAAGCGAACATTCCAAGCGAGAGAACGATTATACTTAAAAATGGAAGTATCGAACAAACGCAATCCACCTCTTTTTCTCTCCCTTTAAAGAAGAAGAAACCTAAAATAATCATCATACCGGCAACCATACCGCCTGCAAAAAGATAGACTGAAATTTCCCATCCCCAAATATGCAGTGAAGGGTCAATAAGATGATTCATACGTGTGTTAGTAATTTCAATCATTGTTATCTCCTATCAAATAATAGATGTTAGGAATTGTACCAGCTTCCGGAAGATTTGTGTGATTGTTTTTGCTTTTTACCAATTTGCTGATTTCACTGTTGGGGTCGTCTAAATCGCCCAAGGTCATACAATAAGTCGGGCAAACTGAAACACAAGCAGGGTCTTTTCCTTCTTCAACTCTGTGCACACAGAATGTGCATTTATCCGCATATCCTTCAGGATTAATGAAGCGTGCATCGTACGGGCAGGAGGCAACGCAAGCTTTACAACCGGTACATAAATCGTGATGAACTAATACAATCCCGCCGTCGTGGTAATGACTTGCACCCGTAGGACAGCAACTCACACAAGGTGCGTTTGTACAATGGTTACATCGTTCGCTACGAATTTCCATAGTCAAATTCGGGAACTCACCATTCACAATAGTTTGTATCCAATCGCGATTCAAACCTTCGGGAACATTGTTTTCAGTTTTACACGCAACTACGCAATCCATACAACCGACGCATTTCGTAGTATCTATCGCCATTCCATATCGTGCCATATTATGCTTCCCTTTCTATCGAAACAAAATTGAGATGCTGAGCAGTACCGCCCATTATCGGATCGATTTTGTACTTGGTAACTAATTGGTTATCGCTTGCACCAAGTCCACGTGAACGCACGAAACCTTTTGATGTATGTCCAAAACCGTGCACGATATAAACACAGTCCTGCCGAATCCGTTCAGTGGCTTTCACCATCACCCTATTACTTCGCACTCCATCATGATTTACGAGGACAACATAATCTCCCGATTTCAAATCTAATTTATCGGCAACGAATTTATTCAACCAAACTTCGTTCTCCTTCATCATATCAAAAAGGATTGGATTGGATTGAGTTCTTCCGAATGAATGAACAGGGCTTCTTCCAAAAAGCAATCTATAATATCCGGTGGGTGGTTCTTCGTGTTTGCGATATCGGGGAACGGGATCAAAACCGTATGCAGCAAGCTGTTCAGAATATAATTCGATTTTCCCAGACGGAGTTGGAAATTCGGGTGTTACACCTTCATCAAAATATATGGGCTGCCTTTCACCTTTAATTAAGCCGACTTTTTTAATTTGTTCTAAACTATAACCACCGGTCTTCAATCGAGTGTCGAGGAATTCTTCAATATTTTTCCACGGGAAATAATTTTCCAATCCTAATTTTTCACCTAACTTTTTAGCCATCCACCAACCCGGTTTTGTTTCGTATGCCGGCTCCAAAACGGGTTGACGAATTGCAACAAAAGGTTCCTTAAAAAATTCCACATTCAAGTCGTCGTATCGTTCAAGATATGTTGCTTCAGGTAAAACAACATCAGCCCAGCCGGTTATTTCACTGGGCAGTGTTTCAACAACTACCATTAAATCTAAATTTTGTATTGCTTTTATTGTCTCTTCTTCGTTAGGCAATGTGAACATCAAATTAGTTGCATACACAAACCAGCCCTTGATAGGATACGGCTTGCCGGAAATAGTTGCTTCGCGGATTCCGGTTGTGATTGTTTCGTGTGCGAATGGATATTTATTATCCGGATTATCAACTTTACCTTTCTCAGAATGAGGATATTCCGGATATGGATAAGCTCCGATATCCAAACTTACCGGAGAGAAGAAACCGCCTTTGCGCCCCCAACTTCCCATAAGCGCATTAAGTATAGCGATTGCGCGGCTTCGCTGTGAATCGTCGCCATACCAAGTTACGTGTCTTCCAGGATGAATAAGCGCTGCGGGTTTGTAACGCGCCATTTCGCGGGCAGTCTCGCGAATTACTTCTGCTTTAATGCCGGTTATTGGATAAGCCCATTCAGGAGTATTGTTTGCAACAGCTTGCTTGAGTTTATCGAGACCGATTGCATATTTTCCGATGTAATCTTTGTCGTACAACTCTTCATTCACTATCACATTTAACCAGGCAAGAATTAGTGCTATATCGGTGCCGGGTTTAATCGGGAACCACCAATCGGCTTTACTTGCGGCTACAGAGTGACGCGGATCGACTACTAAAATTTTGGTGCCTCGTTCTATTGCAGTGGCAAATTCCTGAACTTGAGTGTTGTGCATATTCTCGCCGAGGTGCGAGCCGATTAGAACAAGGAATTTTGAGTTTTCAATATCAGTCCTTTCGGGTGAGCCAACATCTTCACCGAATGTAAGTCGAAAGCCCGCATCGCGTGGACCGCGGCATTGAGCAAAAGATGGTGCAGCAAGGTTAGGACTTCCATAAGCTTTTAACAAATGTTTGAAAAAGTTACCACCGATACCGTGAGAAAATAAAGCTACAGCTTCGGGTCCGTACTCAGATTTTATCTTATTCATTTTATCAGCGATGAATGTGAAGGCTTCGTCCCAAGTTACTTCGACCCATTTTTCTTCACCGCGATTATTTTTTCTCATTAATGGTTTAAGCAATCTATCTGGGTCGTAGTAAGAGCCAACGCCTCCTGTCCCGCGCGGACAAAGTCGCCCTTTACTCATCGGGTCTATCGGGTTGCCTTCAATCTTCCATAGCTTGCCATCTCGCACAGTAGCGATGGCGTTACATTTCCAAAAACATAAATCACAATAAGTGGGAATCGTATAAATTCCTTTTTCAGGAATGTTGCTCGAAATTTTTACCCCCTGTTTAGTAAATTTACTTAAAGCACCGGCAGTTGCTGCAACGCCTGCGGTAGCAGCTCCAATTTTTAAAAAACGTCTTCTCGAAATTGAATTCATATATTTTCCTTTTTATAATTCGATATGTTCAACTTGATTCAATATTTGTTTAAGGCTCGCACAGTTTGAAACTTTTTCATAAACAGGGCACAACCTGCACGCACTATTATCACAACCGTTAAAAGTTTCTTTTTGTAACCAGCAAGGCTGTGTGTGATCGGTGAATGCTTTACAATTCTCTCTTTCTTCTTTCGGACAATTTTTAATCGCCCAGCAAGGTATCAAAGCTAACATACGCTTAATACCGACTATGCTGATTTTTTCTTCATTAATCATTTTACGGATACAGAGGATTCTTTCGATGTCTGCTTCTGAATAAAGGCGATGCAATGAACTTTTTTTGAACGGAAGTACTAAACCCTCTGCTTCATACAGCCTCAGCATTTGAACAGATAAACCGACTGAATCGGCAGCAGTACCAATTGAATAAATCGGCTCGTTTGATAGTGGAATATAAGTTTTTTCTGACATAAATAAAATCTACAGTTATAATTGTCAAGTATTATGCCAGAGGAAATTGAGATTTATGCTATATTTCGATGAAAATAAAATATAATTTTCTCAAATTTAAAAAATTTATATAGATGTATTCTTAAATTTGGAAAATAATTTGAATACGTCCTTCGTGTAATTATTTTTATTTAACTGAGTCTAAGAATTAAAACGGCGTGAGGAAAATTAAATCTCTCTCACGCCATTTTTAAATAGAAGGATTATTCTTATACTTTTCTCTAAATTACCGACCTAAACATTTTGCAATTCCATCGCCATAAGCCTTGTCAGCTTTGTAGAAATGTGTAAGCATCTTATCTTGTATTTCTTTAGGAACTTTTTTAAGACTTGAAGCGATATTTTCGACAAGTCGTTTTTGTTCATCAGCAGGAAGCAACCGGAAAAGATTTCCAGGTTGTATGTAATCATCATCTACGCCTCTCTTTTGTTCGTAGCGGTCAGCGTTACCTGAAATTTTCAGCGGTGGCTCTTTGTAAGCTGGGTCTGCAACTGGTCCTTCAAAACTATTTGGCTCATAATTCACCGAAGCACCTGCATTTCCATCGAATCGCATATGCCCGTCACGCTGATAAGTGTTTTCGACTTCTACGTGTGGACGATTAATCGGCAAGCGTTCGAAGTTAACGCCAAGTCGGTATCGATGAGCGTCGGCATAGGCAAATATTCTTGCTTGCAACATTTTGTCGGGCGAAAACGAAATTCCCGGAACAACATTAGCCGGTGAAAAAGCAGATTGTTCAACTTCAGCAAAGTAGTTGACCGGATTACGGTTCAGTTCTAATACTCCAACTTCGATCAGTGGATAATCGCTGTGCGGCCATACTTTTGTTAAGTCAAACGGATTCCACCTATATTTTTCTGCTTCAGTTTCCGGCATTATCTGAACATAAAATTTCCACTTAGGGAATTCCTTTCGTTCGATAGCTTCAAAGAGTTGACGTGTATGATAATCTGCATCTTTGCCTACAATCCGGTCGGCTTCGTCCTGTCTCATAGTCTGAATACCTTGCTGGGTTTTGAAATGAAACTTTACCCAAAACCGTTCATCCTTTGCGTTAATGAAACTGTAAGTGTGGCTTCCATAACCATTCATAAATGGAACACCCTTAGGAATACCCCGATCAGAAAAGAGAATAGTAATCTGATGGAGCGCTTCCGGCACTTGCGACCAGAAATCCCACCACATAGTTTCCGACCGTAGATTTGTTTGTGGGTCACGCTTCTGCGTGTGGATGAAATCAGGGAATTTTATTGCGTCGCGGATGAAGAATGTGGGAGTGTTATTACCAACCATATCCCAATTGCCCTCTTCGGTGTAAAACTTCAGAGCAAATCCACGGACGTCTCTGACAGTATCGGCAGAACCCTTTTCGCCAGCTACCGTAGAAAATCTACCGAACATATCTGTGGTCTTCCCGACTTTTGAAAATATTTTGGCTTTAGTATAACGAGTGATATCGTTGGTTACAGTAAATGTACCGTGTGCCCCAGCTGCTTTTGCGTGTACAACACGTTCGGGGATACGTTCACGGTTGAAATGTGCAAGTTTTTCAAGTAGATAGTGGTCTTGCATCAATGTTGGGCCCCGCTCTCCCGCTGTGAGCGAAGTTTGATTATCAGGTACTGGAATTCCAGCGGCAGTAGTTAGTTTTTTTTGTTTACTCATTTTATTTATTCCTTATATTTATTTTGGGATATTGTTATTTTAAAATAATCGGAACGATTACTATTTATTATTAATAAAACCACAAAGTATTTTCCGACGAATACTATTCGCCGTTATCTTTATTACATTTAGAACAGATTCCAAAAAATTCAACTTTATGATGATTAATTTTGAAATCAGTAAGTTTGTTAACCCTTTCGTTTATTTCGTTATAGATAGTCAGTTCGATATCGGTTATTTTTTTACACTTTTCACAAATAAGATGATAATGTTGTGTTATGTTTGCTTCATATCTATCGAAAGTGCTACCAGAATGGATTTTTTTAACCTGCCCTTGCACAACTAACATCGAAAGATTTCTGTAAATGGTCCCTAAACTTAGCTTAGGAAATTCTTTTTTAAGTTTCCCATACACCCAGTCGGCAGTAGGATGACGGTCGGTAGTACGCAGTATCTCTAATATGCGTTCTCGCTGCTGACTATGTCTAAAAGTAGTTTTTGTCTTTTCTCTTGCCATTTAAATAAACAGTAATCGTTCCTATTATCAGCCATAATATAAACTTTGTTAATCCTAAAAGCAAACTCTAAAATTTATTTTGAAAAATAATTTTCGTGTTCTATTAGTTTATTCAGAGGTCACTCTAATTCAGTTGATTTTGAGTTTATGTTTTTTTGATTTGAACATTTCCACTACAAGTGTTAAATAATTCTGCTCCGAAATCAGATACGAGACTCAAACGCACTTCTATTTCCATCTCAACATCTTCCTGATAATTTTTGCCAACAATACTTACATTATATTTAGAGATTAGATACATTACTTGGCTTGTAAAATCGTACGGGAATTTTATTCTTACAGCACTCATCGTAATCTTTTCGGCCACTTTAACTTTCTTGAGCACACTCAAAGCAGAATCGTGATAAGCCCGACTCAAACCACCGACTCCTAATTTTGTACCACCGAAATAACGAGTAACAATAACCAATACGTCGGAGAGATTTTTCGATCGAATAGCAGAAAATATTTTTACTCCGGCAGTCCCGGATGGTTCTCCATCATCTGAGTATCGAAACACTTTACCAGTCATACCAATTCGGTAGGCAAAACAGTTATGGTTAGCGTCGTAAAATTCTTTTCTTACCTTTTGGAGAATTTTATCAGTTTCCTCTTTTGCCGAGACAGGATAAGCTGAAGCAATAAAACGAGAGTTCAATATCTTTATTTCATTTCGTAAAAATGAAATAATTGTTTGATATGAATCTTGGATCACTTTTCTCCGGTATAGATTAATTTGATACCGGCTTGTTTTGCGTACTCGTTAATCCGTTCATCGCGGTAAAATTCTTTATAATAGACAACTTTGATTCCGGCGTTCGCGATTAATTTGAAACAAGTTAAACAGGGAGAAGCAGTTATATAAATTTCTGAATTATCTATCGCAACTCCATACCTGGCGGCTTGTGCAACTGCGTTAGCTTCGGCATGAACAGTTCGCACACAATGCCCGTTTTCCATATCGTGTCCGATATCATCACAATGGGGCGCTCCCTTCACACTTCCGTTGTAACCGGTCGAAAGTATCGTCTTATCCCTCACGATTACAGCACCTATTTTTTTTCTATCGCAAGTACTTCGCGTCGCAACTTGCTCGGCGATGTTCATAAAATACTCAGTCCAGTTAACTCTCTTATCACTCATAAATTTTCCTGCTAGTAATTTGCTGTATAATATTGATAAATCATCTTTAAAACAAATCTTGCTTTTAAGGTATAAAATCGTTAATAATAATACAAATTTGTTAACAAAATGGAGTAATAATGAAGTATTTAGTAGTTTTAATCATTTGCGGTTTAATGATTACAGGAATTAGTTATTCGCAATCGAAAATCGAAGTTGTCGGTGGGACAAATTTTGATTTCGGCGATTTATATGTTGGAACCAAAACAGAAAAAATAATGACCATTAAAAATAAAGGTAAAGATACTCTCGTAATAATAAATGTACAGGCATCTTGCGGATGCACCGCTACATTGTTGAGCGAGCGACTGATACCACCAGGCAAAAGTGCAACACTGAATGTCGGATTCGATTCAAAAGGGTTTGACGGTAAAGTACATAAAACCGTTACAATTACCTCGAACGATGTAACAAACTCATCACTTCAGATTACTTTTGCAGCTAACGTTACATCGGTTTTAAAGTTCGAACCGCAATATATTTACTTTCAACAAATGAAATCCGATTCTACTGCAACAACAAAAATTACAGTCAAAAACAACACATCGGAGGCGATTGAAATTTTATCGGCACAGCATAAAGTTCAGGGGCTGCAAGTAGATATTATGCAGCGTAAATTAATGCCAAATGAATCGACTCAAATATCTGTAAGTTACGCTGCCTTTAGCGAAGGAATGATGCAAGGTGAAGTTACCTTAAACACCAACAATAAACAACAACCCAAAATACCACTACGATTTTTTGCTTACGTGAGAGCTAAATAAAAAATTATAGGAAACAAATTATGATAACAGAAACCGAAGTCAATCAATTTTTAGAAATTTACATATCATCGCACGATAATATTAATAAAGCTATCACTAATTTGTCTGAAGCAGAATTGGATTTCAAGCCAGCACCGGATAAATGGTCGATACGGCAAATTCTCAATCATTTGTGCGACAGCGAGCTTATGGCGATTACTCGAATGTTCAGGATTATTTCAGAAGAAAATCCATCCCTTTTAGCTTACGACCAAAACAAATTGGCAGAAAAACTTTTCTACAAACAATTAGATGAAAAGGCAGCATTATTAATATTCGGATTAATACGGACTCGAATGTATCATCTATTCATAATGTTACCAATCGAAACCTGGAGCCGTAAAGGATTACATTCCGAAAAAGGCGAGGTTTCTCTTTTCGAAATGCTAAAAACCTATGCCGACCACGGCGAAAAACATTTGCAACAAATCAATAATATTCACTTAGCGTTCACCAAATAATAGATTAGAAGTGGCTCTGATTTTTGTTTGTCTCAAAAATATTTCTTATGTTTCAAGGAAGATTTTTTAACTATTATCATAACCCATAACACCCAAGGAGGTTAATCGTGAAAAAATATATTTTCATATCATCAATATTGCTAATAGCCATCGTCTTCTTTTCGTGCGGAAAGAAAATGGAACCGGTAAAAGTCAATAAATTCAAGGATTACAAGGACCAGATTTACGGTTTTAAAATTCAATATCCTGAAAATTGGTTCCAATTAGGACAATCCGGCAATGCACAATTCTATCAATCACAAGGTGTAAAAGAAAAGTTCATTTATCCCGGACAACCCGGTGAGTTAGGGACAGAAGTTCTTGTTCAGATTAAAAACTTAGGAGGAAAAACATTCGATGATTTCGCGACTGAGCTACGTGATGAAATAAAACAAAGCGGCAGAATCGACAGCGAAACTAATGAAACGATAAAAGATAAGTCGGCAATCAGGATGAATTTTACCATTCCCATCACTACGAAGATGAATCTTCAGGGATACAAATATATTTTTCATGTAGATTCTTTAATCTACACATTAAGCTTTTCAGGATTTGGCGAATGGTTCGGTGCACATACAGAGGTATTCACAGCGATGTTAAATTCCTTCCAGCTCCCCGAACCGGTTGTTAAAACTATTGAAGGGTGGACAGCATCTACAAATTTAGAAAAATACGAAACTCCGTTTTTTGCTATCAACTATCCCGACAACCTCAATTTTATGTCTGTGGCTAAAGGTAAATTCGATTTCGCTGCGGAATTACGTGCAGACAGACAAGACTGCAGCATTCGTTGGGATGTATTCGATGCACAGGATTTACCAGTGGAAAAAGTATTTGAGCAAAACAAAGCACGATACAAAATGAAATCTCCTGGTGAGATTGTGGTTGACGGACAAAAAACTATGTTCCTGAATTATACATCCATGAAGGATGTTGAAAGTCGCGCCTACTTTGTTGTGAAAAACAACAAGGTTATCAGAATCACGATAAATTGGTTCGACCCGCAAAAGCAAAATTATTTGATACCTTTTGAAAATATTGTAATAACAATGAAATTAAAATAATATGGACCTTAAAGGAAAAACAGTTTGTGTAATCGGCGGTTGGGGATTAGTTGGCTCTGCAGTTTGCCGGAAACTTATGTTGCGAAAACCTAAACGCATCATTGTAACTTCGCTGCTGAAGGAAGAAGCCCTCGATGCAGTAGATAACCTTCGCAAGGAATATCCCTCCGTTGGGAAAGATTTCTTTATCCCTTGGTGGGGAAATATTTTTGTACGTGATGAATTTAAAGACATACCGCGTGAAGAAATTCTTGCCGACGAAAAGAAACGAGATATCTTTATGCACGATATGGTGGATGAATTAACTGAAAGTGCATTAAGAAAAACCGCTGTATATAAACTACTTACGAAGTTCAAACCTGAAGTCGTAATCGATTGTGTTAATTCAGCAACGGCAATTGCTTATCAAAATATTTTCCAAAGTTCGCGAGACGTGATTAAAGAATTGAAAGCGGCAAAAGCAAATAAAAAAAACAATTTGATTGAAATTACAGAACGTCTGTTATGCACATTGTATGTTCCTCAGCTCGTTCGACACGTGCAAGTGATGTATCGTTCTATGACGGCTGCAAAGTCCAAGATTTTTGTGAAAATCGGAACAAGTGGAACCGGTGGGATGGGCTTGAATATCCCATATACACACAGCGAAGAAAAACCGTCGCGCGTTTTACTTGCAAAATCTTCCGTAGCAGGAGCGCACACTATGCTGCTCTTCTTAATGGGGCGAACTCCCGACGCCCCTATTACAAAAGAGATAAAACCGACTGGAGCTATCGCATGGAAAAAAATTGCTTACGGTGAAATCAAAAAACGTGGTAAAGCAGTTCAACTTTACGATTGTCCCCCTGAAAATGGCTATAAGTTAGATGAAAAACTTACGTTAAAACTGCAGCAATTCGGTAAACCTTCAGGTAAAACTTTGAAATCGGTTTTTATTGATACCGGTGAGAATGGAATTTTCTCGAAGGGCGAATTCGAAGCTATATCGATGCCCGGACAGATGGAGTATGTAACTCCTGAAGAAATTGCCGACTCAGTAGTTTACGAAATTTTAGGTGGCAACACAGGTCACGATATCATAAATGCACTCGACCATGCAACGCTTGAGCCTACTTTTCGTGCTGGTGTTTTATTAGAATCCGCTCTCAAAAAAATGGAAAGTCTGGAAAAAAACCACGACGTAGACAGCATCGCATTCGAAATGTTGGGTCCTCCCCGCTTATCAAAGCTATTGTACGAATCGTATCTGTTAAAATTGGGTTTTAAAGATATGGTTTCTGTAACAAAAACCGATGCTAAGGTACTTTCCAAAAAATTAAATGAAATAATTTCCAAGAACACACAACTTCGCTCTCAGATTATATCAATCGGGATTCCGATACTTCTCCCCGATGGAAAAACTTTATTACGCGGTGATGATATAAAAATTCCCCCTTACAGAGGTGAAGGTGAGCTTCCGATTAACCAAACGAATATCGACTTATGGTCGCACGATGGTTGGGTTGATTTGCGTGTTTCAAATATGCAAGTATGGAAGAACCGCTTTAATCGTGTGTTTCATGAAATGGACCGAATTCCGAACGGTGATACAAGTTCACGCTTTATGCGGACAAAAGAATACTGGAAGAATTTCAAAGATATTCAACCGGGTAAAATTGTTGGCTGGATATTTACAGTTGAAGATTTAGGCGAAAGAATGAAAGCGTAAATATAGCCGTAATATTTCCAATTTCTGAACTTGCATAAACTTGTAGGTCGGATGTGAACAAAAGCCGACTTCTCACTCTGAAAAATCGGCTCAATTGCAATTTGTCTATTGATACATTTATTCATTGATCCAATGAACAAATGATCCAATGATTCAATGATTCTTACCTCATCAGAATCATTTTCTTTACATCGTGGAATTTACCAGCTCGAATCCTGTAAATATAAACACCGCTCGTTAGAT